>JACCZA010000324.1 GCA_013696185.1 Actinomycetota bacterium | reverse complement strand
ATGGCGGCGGCCGGCGCGCAGGTGGAAGCCTTCCGGAATGCACTCCGAGGAGCCGGCCAAGCGCTCCGGGAAGACGCCTGGCAGCGCCTCGTCGACGCGCTCGAGGACGACTTCAACACCGCAGCAGCGCTCTCGGTGCTGCACGAGTGGCGCGCGTCCGGTCAGGTCTCGCTGCTGCGCCGCGGGCTCGAGGTGTTCGGGCTCGGCTCCCTGGCGGAGAGCGAGACCGCCCCGGCCGCGGTTCGAGCCCTCGCCGAGCGGCGCCTGGAGGCTCGCTCGACCCGAGAGTTCGAGGCCGCCGACCGCCTGCGGGCCGAGATCGAGGCCGCCGGCTGGGAGGTGCGGGACGTCGAGGCCGGCTTCGAGCTCGTGCCACGGAGGTGACGCGCGAGCTCGTCTACGGGCGCCGGGCGGTGCGCGAGGCGCTGCGAGGGCGCCGGCAGGTGCTCGAGCTCTGGGCGACCGAGCGCGCCCTCGCGGCGGAGCCGGGGCTGGGCGACGGGATGGGGCCGCGCGTCCAGAGACGTCCGGAGCGGGCGCTGACCGACGCGGCGGGCACGAGCGACCACCAGGGCGTCCTCGCCTTCTGCGAGCCGTACCGCTACGCCGATGCCTACGAGCTCGCGAGCGCCGAGCGACCCCTCCTTGTCGTGCTGGACGGGGTCAGCGATCCACGGAACCTCGGCGCGGTCTGCCGCAGCGCGGAGGGTGCCGGAGCGACCGGCGTCGTCCTGCCCGCGAACCGCTCGGCACGCGTCACGCCGGCTGTCGCCCGCTCCTCGGCCGGTGCCGTCGAGCACCTGCCGGTCGCCGTCGTCACGAACCTGGCCCGCTACCTCGGGGAGGTCAAAGGTGGCGACCTCTGGGTGTTCGCCGCGAGCGGCGACGCCGAGACGACGCTCTGGCAGACGGACCTCTCCGGCGGAGCGGCGGTCGTCCTCGGCGCCGAGGGAAAAGGGCTCCGCCCGCTCGTCCGACGGGCCTGCGACGCCCAGGTACGCATTCCGCTCTGCGGGCAGACCGAGTCGCTCAACGTGAGCGTCGCGGCAGCGGTGATCCTCTACGAGGCGAGAAGGCAGCGGGAAGTCGGGCCGGGTGCCTGAGCCGTCGCTCTACCTCTTCGACGGCTACAACCTCCTCCACGCCGGCGCGTTCGCCGAGGTGCGCGAGCTGAGCGACCTGCTCGCGAGCTTCGTGGCGCTGCGCGGTGCCCGAGGCGTCGTCGTCTTCGACGGGGTCGGAACCGACCAGGTGCACGGTCGGCTCGAGATCCGCTATGCACCACACGCCGATGCGCTGCTCGAGCGGCTCGCAGCCGAGTACCGAGGACTCGAGCACGTCTGCCTGGTCTCCTCCGACGTCGCGGTTCAGGGTACGTCAGGACGGGAGGTGACGAAGCTGAGCTCGCGGACGTTCCTGGCCGACCTCGAGCCGGCACACCACCTGGACTCGCCGGCCTCGCGGCTCTCGGATCGTCTGGACGAGGACACTCGGGCTCGACTCGAGCGATTACGGCGCGGAAATTGAGCACGAACGCGCGTTCGTAATTGCTGCTGATTTGCAGGTTGGACTTGTCGATTCCGAAACGCGTTGCTAACTTCCCCTCAACTTGAAGGTGAGCTTTCCACGAGCGGTGCGGTGTTCCATCCGTCAAAGTCCCCGCAAAACTGGAGAAACCACATGCCTCCCCGAGCAGCCACAGCCCTTCAGCCCCAGCAGAAAGCTCAACGAGAGCTAGAGGATCTGCAGCTCGTCCTGCGGGCGCGCAACGGCGACGACACGGCGATGGATGCGCTCATCCGCCGCTATACGGGCTTCGTACGGCTCAAGGCAAGCTCGTACTTCCTGGCCGGTGGAGATGCCGACGACCTGCTCCAGGAGGGGCTCGTCGGGCTCTACAAGGCCGTGCGCGACTTCCGCTCCGACAAGGAGACCTCGTTTCGCAGCTTCGCCGAGCTCTGCGTGACCAGGCAGATCATCACCGCGATCAAGACGGCGACGCGGTTCAAGCACTCGGCGCTCAACCACTATGTCTCCTTCAGCCATACCCCGGCCGGTCAGGAGAGCGAGGGGGAGTGCACGCTCGGCGATGCGCTCCCGGGGCCGGGAGTCGACGACCCCTCGGTCTGCGTGATCTCGACGGAGGAGCTCCAGAGCCTCGTCTTCTGCCTCGGCTCGGGGCTCTCGCGGCTCGAGTCGGAGGCGCTGCGGCTCTATCTCGAAGACCTGTCCTACGAGGACATGGCCGAGGAACTCGGCTGCGACACGAAGACGATCGACAACGCGCTCCAGCGCGTGAAGCGAAAGATCTTGCAGCACCAGCGCTCGCGCGAGGTGCTCGGCTGATCGTCCCGGCGACCGGGCCGAGCGAGCGAGGCCCCGATTACGATGCGGCCACTGCCGGAGTAGCTCAGCTGGAAGAGCAACCGCCTTGTAAGCGGTAGGTCGAGGGTTCGAGTCCCTCCTCCGGCTCTTCCGCGGGAGCGCACACGCGCGCGCAGGCCGTTTGCGCTCACCCGTCCGCGGCAACCCCGAGGTCATCCTGCCCACGGACGAAGGAGGCACGAGTGAGCCAGCGAGACGACGACGAGGCCGTGCGCGACGAGCTCGACCCGCTCGACGCAGATGCCCCGGAGAGCCTCGACGAGGACGCGGGGCCGGAGCCCTGGGCGAAGACCTCGAGCGGCGACGCAGACGAGGTCTGAGCAAGAGACGAAGGGAGCCCCGCCCGGCGACCAGAATTGCCGTGCGGGGCTAGGAGCAGGATCTCGAGCGCGGAGGGGATCGAGAGCGTCCGGGCGCGCCACGACAGGCCCTCCTCGATCGATGGTTGCTTAGCCGAGAGACGCGCCGCGCGCGCTCCGCACTGCAGTGGGGGCGCTCGGGTGTCCTGGACATGCGGTTGGCCCGCGCGCGTGGAGGGTGTCGCTAGGAGCGCAGGTAGGCCAGGACGGCCAGCACGCGGCGGTGGTCGGCAGGCGCCGCGCTCAGCCGGAGCTTGGTGAAGATGCTCGTCACGTGCTTCTGACGGCGCGGGGCGTGACGTAGAGGCGCTGCGAGATCGCCTGATTCGACCGTCCCTCGGCCATCAGCTCGAGTACCTCGCGCTCCCGCGGGCTCAGGTCGTCGAGGGGGTTTTCCTTGCGCCGGCGGCCCACGAGCTCGCTGACGACCGTCGGGTCGAGTGCCGAGCCTCCCTCGGCCACACGCCGCACGGAGGCCGCGAACTCCTCGATGTCCGAGACCCGGTCCTTCAGGAGGTAGCCGACGCCTTCTGCGCTCTCCGAGAGCAGCTCGAGCGCGTACGCCGGCTCGACGTACTGCGAGAGCACGAGCACCCCCACCTCGGGAAACCGCTCGCGGATCTGCTTGGCCGCGCGCAGACCCTCGTCGGTGTGGGTCGGCGGCATGCGGATGTCGAGGAGCGCGACGTCGGGCCTGTGCATGGCGACGTGCCGCAGCGCGTCGTCGGCGTTGCCTGACTGCGCCACGATCTCGAAGCCCGCCTCCTCGAGCAACCTGGCCACGCCCTCGCGCAGCAGGATCGAGTCGTCGGCCAGCACCACCCGTAGCGGACTGCCCTCGGGCTCGGCGAAGCGGAGAGGGGGGAAGTCGGCCGTGAGGCCCTGCGCCCCGAGCTGGAAGAGATGCTCCGGCTCGGCCAGATCGCGGAGCCGGAACCTGCCGAGGTCGCGCATGGGCGCGTCGGGCAGGAGCTCCCGCGCCTGCTCGGACACGAGCACCTGGCCGCCGTGCGCGGCGGAGGCGATCCGTGCCGCTCGGCGCACGTCGAGCCCCACGTAGCCCTCCTCGCCGATCCTCGGCTGACCCGAGTGCACACCCATGCGAACACGCACCGGCCGGCTGCTCGCCCAGCGATGAGCCCTGATCGAGCGCTGGGCCTGCTCGGCCGCCGCGATGGCCGCCGGCGCGTCGTCGAAGGCTGCGAAGAACTCGTCGCCCGGGCAGTCGATCTCGCTCCCGCCGTGCTCGGCTACTGCCCGGCGCTGGAGCCTGCGGCTGTCCTCCAGCACCTGCCGGTACGCGTCGCCGAGCTCCTGCAAGAGCCGGGTCGAGCGCTCGACGTCGGTGAAGAGGAGGGTCACGATCCCGTCCGGAAGCCGGGCCATGGAACGAGTCTAGAATCTACGCGCGGACGGGTGTCCCGTCGGCCGGCGCGCTCCAGACGACCGTCGCGGGCAGGCCCGGCGGGTCTTTCACGGCAGGAAGGCGGCGATCGCCGCGCCCGAGAGCTCCCCTTTCGGGATGAAGCCGGCCGCCCCGGACTCCTCCACGAGCGGACCGTAATCGGATCCGTCCCGGCTCGAGGTGAGCAGGACGACGGGACCGCCTCCGTCCAGCGTGAGTCGCGTGGCCACCTCGAACCCGTCGAGGTCGGGCAGCTGCACGTCGAGCAGGACGAGGTCGGGCGACAGAGCGTCGGCGGCAGTGAGCGCCGACCCGCCGTCCGGCGCCTCGCCGACGACTTCGAAGCCTTCGGCCTGCAGGAGCGCCTTGGCGCTGGCCCTGAAACTCGGGTGGTCGTCGACGATCAGCACGGTCATGGGCACTTGACGCATCGTGGCAGAGCGAGAGTCGCGCGCGTATACGGTTCTCCACACTCTTTCGGCGGTCGCCCTCAGGCATGTTCGAGGGCGCCGAGGAGGTCGCGCCAGAGCTCCTCGGGGCTCTCGAGACCGACGCTCAAGCGGACGAGGCTGCCGGGCACCCGCTCTCCTTCCCAGCGCGCGCGCGTCTCGATCAGCGAGTTGACGCTGCCGAGGCTCGTCGCGTTCGTGATCAGGCGAGTCGAGGTCTCGACCCGCCGAGCCGCGTCCGGCCCCCCCTCGACCTCGAAGGAGAGCAGCCCGCCGAAGGCCTCCACGTAGCGGGCGGCGACCGGGTCGCCGAGGCCCGGGTAGCGGACGCGCTCGACGCGCGGGTGCTCGCGCAGGCGACGGGCGAGCTCGAGTGCGCTCGCCGCCTGCCGCTCGACCCGGAGCGTCAGCGTCTCGAGCCCGCGTAGGAGAAGCGAGAGTGGATCGGGTGCCGCCACGATGCCGCTGACCGACCGGAAGCCGCGCAGGCGCTCTGCCGTCGCGGGATCGGCCGCGGTCACCACTCCGAGCAACGCGTCGTCGTGTCCCACGAGGTACTTCGTCGCGCTGTGGAGGACGAGGTCGGCGCCGTGGTCGAGCGGGCGCAGGAGCACGGGGGTCAGGACGGTGGAGTCGACGACGACCTGGGCGCCCTGGGCGTGCGCGGTCTCGATCGACGCGGTGAGGTCGGGGAACGAGAGCAGCGGGTTCGAGCACGGCTCCAGCCAGACGAGCTGCACATCCGGCGGGGGCGGACCCGTCTGGTCGAACTCGACGAGGCGGAGCCCCCAGCGCTCCAGCGCGCGCAGGAGCACGCTCGTGCCGAAGTAGGCATCGTGCGCCAGGGCGACCGTGTCGCCGGAGCCGAGGAGGCCGAGGACGAGCGCCACGGTGGCGCCGGAGCCGGAGGGAAAGACGAGCGCGTGGCCGCCGTCGAGCTCGCCCAGGCGCCGCTCCGCCTCGGTGGAGACGGGGTTCCCGTAGCGCCCGTAGTAGTACTCGGCGGGATCGCCGTCGACGTAGGGCCAGATCGTGCGGCGGTCGACGGACATCCCGCGACTCTAGTCGGAGGGGGTGCACTAGGCTCAGCGCGATGGCGACGGAGGACGGCACCCGGGCGAAGCTCGAGCGGTTGCAGGCGCTGCGCGGGGAGGCGCTCCACGCGGGCACCGCCGGCGCCGTCGAGCGGCACCGCGCCGCCGGCAAGCTGCTCGCGCGCGAACGCGCCGAGCGGCTGCTCGATCCCGGCTCGTTCGTCGAGCTCGACCGCTACGTCCGCCATCGCACCGCCGAGTTCGGCATGCTCGAGCGGCGGCCCTACGGAGACGCGGTCGTGACCGGTTACGGCACCGTCTTCGGCCGGCGGGTGTTCGTCTTCTCGCAGGACTTCACGGTCTTCGGAGGCTCGCTGTCGGAGGTCTTCGCCGAGAAGATCTGCAAGGTCATGGACCTCGCCCTGAAGTATGGCTGCCCGGTGATCGGGATCAACGACTCGGGCGGGGCCCGGATCCAGGAGGGAGTCGTCTCGCTCGCGGGCTACGCGGAGATCTTCTGGCGGAACGTCCAGAGCTCGGGCGTGATCCCGCAGCTGAGCCTCGTGATGGGGCCATGCGCCGGCGGTGCCGTCTACTCGCCGGCGATCACCGACTTCGTTCTGATGGTCGAGGGCAGCTCCTACATGTTCATCACGGGTCCCGACGTGGTGAAGACCGTGACCGGCGAGGAGGTGAGCTTCGAGGAGCTCGGCGGAGCCGTCACGCATGCGTCCCGCTCCGGTGTCGCCCACTTCATCGCGCCCGACGAGGAGGCGTGCCTCGACGACGCGCGGCTGCTCCTCTCGTACCTGCCGCAGAACAATCTCGAGCCGCCGTCCTTCGCCGCGCCGACCGACCCGATCGACCGGGAGAGCCCGGAGCTCGACTCGCTCGTCCCGGACAACCCGAACAAGCCGTACGACATGAAGGCTGTGATCGGGCGGGTCGTCGACGACGGGCACTTCCTCGAGGTGCACGAGCGCTTCGCGCAGAACCTCGTGTGCGGCTTCGCGCGCCTCGGCGGGCACGCGGTCGGCGTCGTCGGCAACCAGCCTCGCTCGCTCGCGGGCGTGCTCGACATCGACTCGTCGGTCAAGGCGGCCCGCTTCGTGCGTACGTGCGACGCGTTCAACGTGCCCCTCGTCACGTTCGTCGACGTGCCCGGGTTCCTGCCCGGTACGGCGCAGGAATGGGGTGGGATCATCCGACACGGGGCCAAGCTGCTCTACGCCTACGCCGAGGCGACCGTGCCGAAGCTGGCGGTGATCACGCGCAAGGCCTACGGCGGGGCCTACGACGTGATGAGCTCCAAGCACATCCGCGCCGACTTCAACCTCGCCTGGCCCACGGCCGAGGTGGCGGTGATGGGCCCCGAGGGGGCCGTCAACATCGTCTTCCGCAAGGAGCTCGAGGCGGCCGAGGATCCCGATGCGCGGCGAGCCGAGCTGATCGACGACTACAGGGAGCGGTTCGCGAACCCGTACGCGGCGGCAGAGCGCGGCTACGTCGACGAGGTGATCGAGCCGAGGCGGACGCGTCCCGTGCTGATCGACGCGCTGGAGACGGCGCTGACGAAGCGCGAGCCGCGCCCCGAGCGCAAGCACGGGAACATCCCGCTGTAGCTCTGGAGAGTAGGCGCGCTCGCGTACTTGGGAGGAATGCCCCACCCCTACCTTCAGCGTACCGCCGGGACTGTGCCGTGTCCGTGGCGCGACCGTGCCGGCTCTGGAGCTCTTTCTCCACCGAGTGAGCCCCGGCGGGACGATCGCCGGCAGCCCTCGAGGGCGGACGGGCGGACGATCCGGCCTACGGCAACACGGGCACGAGGCCGCCGCCGCCTGTGACCTCGCCCACGGGCTCGAGGCGGGCCTCCGCGAGCGGCCGGCGCGCCCACGCGTAGCGCTCGCGGTACCAGCCGGTGAGCGGCGTCAGGGCCACGCCGTTTCGCGACGAGTGCACGAGCCAGCCGTTGCCGAGGTAGATGCCCATGTGGTCGATCTGCGCGGGTTTCGAGCTCGGCCCTGCCGCGCCGAAGAAGACGACGTCCGCCGGGGCGAGCTGGCGGTAGGGCACTCTCGTGGATCGGGCGCTCTCCGCGCTCATCGTGTAGGTCGTGCGCCCCTGGAGCATCCTCGGCAGCCGCGCGCTCGCGGGATATCGCTGCAGCTTGTAGACGCGCCAGACGAACCCGGAGCAGTCGAATCCGCCCGCCGCTGTGGCGGCTGCCTGCTCGCTCGAGCCGCCCCAGACGTACGGGTAGCCGACGAGCCCGACCGCCGTGCGCAGGATGCGCCTCTGCCACGGGCTGAGGACGGGGAGGGCGAACGCCGCCGCCTCGGTTCGCACCTGCTCGAGCTCGGACGGCTGCAGCTCGAGCAGACGGGCGAAGGAGTACGCAGCCTGTGCGCGGGTTGCGACGTCGCGTGGATGGCGCTCGAGCTCGTCCTCGCCGGCCGGATGGTTCTCGCGCAGGCCGAGCAGGCGGACGACGACCTCCGTGCCGAACCGATCAGGCGGAGCGAGGCCGGCGCGTCTCGCGCCCTTCGTGAAGGCCGCCGCCTCGGCCCTCAGGCCGAGCGCGCGCACGAGGGCGGCGTCGAGCTCCACGAGCGTCGCGGCACCGTCGGCGCCGCCGGGCCGCGCGGTGTCGCCCCGCAGCGCGG
>JACCZA010000074.1 GCA_013696185.1 Actinomycetota bacterium | reverse complement strand
ACGAGCTCGCCGAGCTCGTGGAGGCGCTCGAGGCGGCGCTCGACCGCCGTCCCGGAGGCGCCGCGGCCTGAGGCCGTAGCGAGCTGCTCAGCGGCGGGGAGACCGAGACCGAGCCAGGTCTCCAGCGCTCGCGCGTGCCCGCGCCGGCACGGAGCGACTCCGCGCCGCCGGGGTCTCGGATGGGCGATCGTGGATTCGAACCACGGACCTCCGCCTTATCAGAGCGGCGCTCTAACCAACTGAGCTAATCGCCCCCGGAGGGACGGAGTGTAGCGGCGCGGATCGGGCCGCTCAGGGGGGCCCTGGCGCGGGCTGGTCTCGGCGTTCCACCCCTGAGCTAAGATCGAGGTACGCCCGGCGGAGGGGCGCCGCCAATGCAAGAGATGCACATCTACGGGGTCAGTTTCGACTTGGTCGGCAAGCAGCCGATCGTGCTCCTGAAGACCGCCGACGGCAACCGCTTCCTGCCGATCTGGATCGGCCATCCCGAGGCCGCCGCGATCCTGATGAAGCTGCAGGGGTCGGCGCCGCCCCGCCCCATGACCCACGATCTCGTCACCGACATCCTGGGCCGGCTCCAGGCCCAGGTGGTGCGGATCACGGTCACCGAGCTCCGCGAGAACACCTTCTACGCGCAGATCACGGTGCAGCAGAACGGCAACGAGATCGAGGTCGACTCCCGCCCCTCCGACGCGATCGCGCTCGCCGTCCGCAGCGACGCGCCGATCTATGCCGCAGACGAGGTGATCGAGGAATCGTCGATCGAGTTCGAGGGCGACGAGGTGAACGAGGAGGAGATGGTGGCCGAGTTCCGGCGCTTCCTCGACAACGTGACGCCCGACGAGTTCGCCGAGCCGGCGTAGCGCCCTCTTCGGCTCAGGGCCGCCCGGCGAGCTCGACCGTCACGGGCTTCGCGCCCGCGGGCAGCGTCAGGAGCAGGAACGGCGAGCTGACACGCACGGGCGCCGGCTGTCCGAGCTGCGGCGAGCGCTCGCGCACGACGACGACGACGTGCCGGCGCTCCTCACGCACCGACTCGACACGGAGGCGGTAGGCAGGGCTCGAGCGCGGTCCGACCGAGACGAGGACCGCGCGACGGCGCGCGAAGTCGATCTCCGGAGCGCGCCCCCCGCCGAGCACCTCGCGCAGCTCCTCCCGGCTCTCGATCGTTCGCGTCACGCCCCGTCTGAAGAAGGCACCCCGCACCGCTGCCGTCCCGTCCCGCCAGGCGACCGGCCGATCCCCGCCGCGTCCGTACCAGCGGTCGTAGGCGATCCAGGCGCCCGGCGAGGCCACGAGCACGAGCAGCAGCGCCGCCGCTCTAGGAGTAGACGTAGACCGCGCCGCCGTAGGGGTTGTCGGCGAACAGACGCGGGGCGATCCACATCGGCACGCGCACGCAGCCGTGCGAGGCGGGGTACGCCGGGACCGAGGGGTAGCCGTGGATGGCGAAGCCGCGCAGGAAGTACATCGGATACCAGAGCACCCAGTCCCAGCCCACCGACTTGCGGTAGATCCGCCAGCGCCCGAGCGGCGTGTTGCCGGTGGCTCCGGTCGAGACGTGGACGACGGCTGTCACCTGTCCGCCCCGGACGACGTAGAGCACCTGACGGCCCTTGCTGACCTCGATGTGATCCCCGCCGTAGCGAGCGGTCGGCACCGCCGAGCCCGCGAGCGCACGCCAGAGCGACCCGTCCACCCGCCCGGTGCGCGCCAGGCCGTGCACCTTCTGGAAGGCGAGGATCGCCTCGTAGGTGTCGAGGCCGAACGCGCCGTCGATCCCGCGGAGGGCGTAGTGCAGCTCGGCAAGACGCTCCTCCAGCGCCGCGACGCTCGGTCCGCTCGAGCCGAGCGCGAGGCGAGGCTCGACGACGGCTGTCGAGAGGACGCGGCTCGCCGGCACGAAGCGGCGGGCGGGCTCGAGCGAGAGGCGGATGCGGAGCCTGCCCGGCCGGCCCGTGCCCAGGCGCAGGCGGACGGCGCCGCGGTATGTGGCGCGGTACGTGCGCTCGCCGTCCCGCAGCACGGTCACCCGCAGCGCTCCCGCCCGGGCCGGCAGAACCCGCGCGACGAGACGAAGCGGCGAGCCGACCGTAGGCGAACCGTCGAGGACGGCCTCGAGCCCCGGGCGGATCACGACCGCCCGGGGCTCAGAGAAGACGTTCAGCGAGCGAGCGCGATACGGGCCGGGCTCGCCCAGGCGGGTGACGAAGCGGAAGCTCCCGTCCGGGCGGGTGCGCACCGTCGTCACCGGGCGCCCGGCGCGGAGCAGCGT
>JACCZA010000320.1 GCA_013696185.1 Actinomycetota bacterium | reverse complement strand
AGTGCCCTCTTCCTGGACCGGCCGATGCCAGCCGGGCGGGCGCTCGTCGATGCAGGGGCAGCAGTGGCGCTGGCCACCGACTTCAACCCGGGCAGCTCCTTCTGCGTCAGCCTGCCGCTCGTGTGCGCGCTCGCGTGCACGCAACTCGGGCTCGCGCCCGCGGAGGCGCTCACCGCGTGCACGCTCAACGCCGCCCACGTCCTCGGTCGGGCGCACCGGGCGGGCCGGATCGTGCCCGGCTTCGACGCCGACCTCGTGCTGCTCGACGCGCCGGACTGGCGCTACCTCGCCTACCACCTCGGCGGCGAGCTCGTGACGACGGTCGTCAAGGGAGGCGAGATCGCGTGGAGACGCTGACCCTTCCCGGCTTCGTGAACACGCACAGCCATGCGTTCCAGCGCGTGCTCCGCGGACGCGTAGCGGGCGGCGACTTCTGGGCCTGGCGCGAGGAGATGCTCGCCGTGGCCGCCGGCGTGACGCCGGGCGGCGTGCGGGAGAGCTACGAGGCCGTCTACCGCGAGATGCGCGCAGCCGGCTACACCGCCGTCGGCGAGTTCCACTACCTCGGCCTCGCCGAAGCCGAGGCGGCGGTCGCAGCGGCGCGGGCTGCGGGCCTCCAGCTCGTCCTGCTCTACGCCGCCTATGCGCGCGGCGGCCTGGAGCGCTTCCGCCAGCCCTCGGTGTCCGCCTACCTCGAGCAGGTCGAGTCGCTGCGCGAAAGCGGTACCACGGTCGGGCTCGCCCCCCATTCGGTCAGGGCGTGCCCGGCCGGCTGGCTCGCAGAGATCGCGCGCTACGCGGACCGGGAGCAGCTCGTGCTGCACGTCCACGCCGACGAGCAGCCGCGCGAGATCGAGGAGTGCCTGGCTGAGCACGGCGTGCGGCCGATCGAGCTGCTCGCGCAGAACGGCTGCCTGGGACCGCGGACGACGGTCGTGCATGCCACGCACGCTGACGACGGCGAGCTCGACCTGCTCGCCGACGCGGGCGCACGCATCTGCGCCTGCCCCACGACCGAGGCGAACCTCGGCGACGGCTTCCTGCCGGTCGAGCGCGTCGTTGGCCGTGGGATTCCCCTGTGCATCGGCTCAGACTCGAACGTGCGCATCGACCCCCTGGAGGAGCTGCGCGAGATCGAGGGCATCGCGCGGCGGAGCGCCCTGCGCCGCAGCGTCGTGCCGCCGGAGACGCTGCTCCGCTTCGGCGCGGAGGAGGGGGCGGCGGCGCTCGGCCTCTCGGCGTGGGAGGACATCCGCGTCGACCTCGGCCACCCGTCGCTCGCCGGCATCGCGGCGGACGAGATCCCCGCCGCGATGGTGTTCGGGTGCTCCTCGGACGTCGTGGCGCCGGCCGGGCGGTGAGCCCGACCGGAGCTCAGGCGGCTCCCACCTCCGCTCCCCACTCCTCGGCGGCGACCTCGGCGATCGGCTGGGCGAAGAACCAGTGGTGCCCCTCGGGGTCGACGGCCGTGTAGCGGCGGTGTCCGTACGCCTGATCCTCCGGCTCCGCGACGATCTCGGCGCCGGCCCCCGTGGCCTGCGCGTGGTGCGCGTCGACGTCGTCGACCTCGACGTACACCCCCACCGTCTCCTGCCCGAGGCGCTTCGGATTGCGGTACGTGTCGCCGGGATCGCCGAGGAAGATGGCGCCGTCGCCCAGGCGCATCTCGGCATGGTTGACGTAGCCCTCCGACCCCGTGAGCCTCAGGTGCTCCCGGAAGCCGAACGCGCGCGCGAGGAAATCGAGCGCCGCTGCGACGTCCTCGTACAGGAGATAGGGAGTGATCGTCTGGGACATTCAGCCCTCCTTGTCGTCTCTCGCCCGCCGGCGACGGCGGACCTCGGTGTCGAGCGCGTCCAGGCGGTTCGTCCAGAAGACGCGGTAGCGCTCCAGCCAGGCGTCGAGCTCCTCGAGCGGGGCCGGGTCGAGGGAGTAGAGCCTCCGCTGCCCCTGCTCGCGAACCCGCACCAGTCCGTGCTCGCGGAGGATGCGGAGGTGCCGCGAGACGCCGGGACGGCTCGTGGGAAAGTGGGACGCGATCTCGCCCGCGCCACGCTCGCCCTCGGACAGGAGCTCGAGGATCCGCCGGCGCGTCGGGTCGGCGAGCGCTGCGAGCGCGTTCACCGCCGAGTCTCCACCGCGGCCACGCTCGCCTCCAGGTCGTCGAGGCGGCGCTCCCAGGTGCGCGCGTAGGCCATGCACACCCGCTCGTCGAGCCGGCGGTGGTCGAGCACCAGCGTCGTGCCGGGCCCGGCGGGGGTGAGCTCGAACCTGACGACGGACGGCTCCTGGCCCACGGGGTGCCAGTCGAGCTCGAGCACGCGCTCGGGCTCCACCGCCCGCACGCGGCCGTGGATCCGGGTGGCTGCTCCTGCGGCCGTGTGAAGCTCGAACGGGCCCCCTTCGGCGAGCTCGACGGCGCCTGGGCGCGCCAGCCAGCGCGAGATCGAATCGGGCTCGGTCAGCGCCGCCCACACCTCGATGACCGGCGCGTCGAGGTAGCGCGTCAGGCGGAGAGTGGCCCTGCCATCGCCCACGCGTTGAGTGTAACCTGAGTCTTACGTAACTGCAAGGGTACGCTGCCTCTCGCGTCGGGCACCCGGCCTGTGCTTACGGCGCTGCGGTCTGAAACGGACCGGCGCGGCATCACGCTGCCGGTTCGGTTCCGTGTTCCCGACCGAGCGCTGTGGGAGCGGGGCTACGCGGCAGAGGCGGGCCGGTCTCTGCTGCCGGTCGCGCACACCCTCGACGGAGCCGGAGCGTCCGGCGGGATCAGCCGGGCAGCTGGGTAGGGATCTACTCCGTGACTTCGAGCGATCGTGGGGAGGTGACCGGTACGTGCTCTGCCGAGCCATAGCCAGCTAGGCAAGAAGAGCCGATGCCGAATCCCTACCCGCCACGCGTCGACGTGCGCCGCTTCCTCAACCTCCCCGGCTTCCACGGCGGCGCGTTCGTCGTCGCGTACGTCGAGGACACGGGGTCGCGCGAGATCACGACGCACGACCCGTTCGGTTTCGCGTCTGCGCGTCGCTGGAGCAAAGCGGTGCCGACATCGCTCTTTGCGACGTGAGCGGGATCGATCCCGATGCGGTGACCGTCGATGCTCTCGCGCGGCTCCAGCTCGTCCGCGCGGGGCCACAGCTGCCAAGTTCGGCTCCGGCAGGCATCGCTGGAGCGACTCGAGCTCGTCGCCTTCATGGGCCTGCGCGACGGCCTGCCGGAGTGAATTAGTCACGTCCGTACGGATTCGAGCTCTGCCAGCAGGCCT
>JACCZA010000296.1 GCA_013696185.1 Actinomycetota bacterium | reverse complement strand
TGACGCGGGGGCCGTCGTCGCTCGCTCCCGGCCGGTCGACATCGGTCGCGGCGCGCTTCGTGCGGACGCCGTCAGGTCGCTCCGCCGCCTACGCCGCGGCCGTCGTGGAAGCGGTGCCGCGCACGGCGCGCGGACGCCGTCCTGGCTACCGCCTGCGCCTGCTCGGCGCGCTGCTGATCCGGACACCGGACGCGCCACAGCCGCGTGGAGGCATCTCGGCGTTGACGGTGGCGCGAGTCAGCGCGCAACGCCTGCGCTTCAAGGTCCGGGTGACGAACCGCGGCGGCGTGCACGGCTATCCAGAGAATCTCCGGGTCCGACTGACGGATTCCAGGGGCCGGACTGTGCTCGAGCGGGCGCCGCGTACGGGCGTCGTCCTGCCGGGCTACCGGCGCGACTGTCCGCTCGACCTCTTCCGCCGGCTGCGCGCCGGCACCTACACCGCCGAGGCGACGGGGCAGTTCGGCTCCGTCCGCAGTCGCGCGGTCGTCGATTTCACCGTCGCGCCCGGAAATCGGGTTCGCTCGGTTCGTCGCGTGCGGTGACCGGCTCGCGCAGCCGGTTCAGCCCGCACCGCTAGGGCGAGGCAAGCACAAGGCTATACCGGCGGTAAACCGTCCGCGCTCATTCTCGTCCGACCGGGTTGACAACGCGACCCCGAACCAATCGGAGGACAAGTGTCCGGAAAGATCTCGATCCCTGCGACGATCGCGAGCGTCGTCCTGCTCGCACTGCCCGCGCTCGGTCTCGCGGCGCTGCCCAAGAAGGGAAGCCTCCTCGAGGGCACGCTGCACGATTCGGGTGTGACGGCGTTGACGAAGCCGGTCGACCTGAAGGTCGCTCCCACCGGCAAGACGGCTCGCTTCACGTGGTGGTGCGGTAAGCAGCAAACGCTCTCGAACCGGTACTCGATCACAGTCGCGATCAAGGCGGACGGGACGTTCGCGGGAACCAACAACGTCGGCAGCTTGACCGTTTGGACGGTCAAGGGACGCTTCCTGAGCCCGACCTCTGCCCGCGCGTCCCTGCGGCTCATCTCCATCTGCGACGCGAAGGGCGGCCTCGTCACGCTGAAGAGCGCGAGCTGAGAGACGGACGTGCCTACCGGCCTCGCCGTCACGGAGCAGGCGGTGGGTCTCCGACGGAGGGGAGGGGCGGGGCAGCGCGGCTCCGCCCTCCAGGGCCTCCGGCGCTCCGGCCGGGAAAACTGAAAACCGAGACAGGTCGTGAGCTCGACTGCCTCGACCCGCGGCTCGAGGCTCTCGCTCTCACGCGGCTTATGGCAATCTCCGGGGTGCGATCGTCGACATCGCGCAGCTGATCGAGCTAGCCCCCGCGCTCGCGGCCGAGACCGGGGGCGGCGATCCGTGACCGCCGGAGCGGGCAAGCGCGGACAGGATGCGGCCGAGAAGAGCACCCGCGCGATGCTCGTCCAGGACCCGTCCCCCACCCCGGGCGCATCGGTGCCGGTTGACCCCACCTCGTGGTCGTTGACGCGACGCGCCGCCACAGCCCAGGGCGAGATCGCCTGGGACGTCTTCGGCGAGGGCCCGCCGGTCGTGCTCGTGCACGGCACGCCCGGCCGATCGGTGCTCTGGCGCAACGTCGCTCCAGTGCTGGCCGAGCGCTTCTCGGTGCACGTCTTCGACCTGCTCGGGTTCGGTCAATCCGAGCGGCACGAGCAGCAGGAGCTGTCGGTGCGCGTGCACGGCGTCGTGCTGGCGGAGCTCGTCGAGGTGTGGAAGCTCGACGCGCCCGCGCTGGTCGGGCACGACATCGGCGGGGCCGCCGTGCTGCGCGCTCACCTGCTCGAGGGCGCCCCCGCGCGCCGGATCGCCCTCGTCGACGCAGTCGTCCTGCGGCCGTGGATCACGGAGACGACGCGCCACCTCCAGGCCCACCTCGACGTCTACCGGACCATGCCGACCCACATCTTTCGCGAGGTCGCTGCCGCGCATCTGCGCACCGCGACCTTCGCGCCGATGGCGCCCGACGTGTTCGCCGCCTACTTCGACCAGTGGGAGGGCGAGCGCGGCCATCGGCTCTGGATCCGCAACGTCCGCGGCTTCGACGAGGATGACACCGCCGAGCTCGAGCCCCTACTCGGGACCATGACCACTCCCACCCGCATCGTCTGGGGCGAGGAAGACGCCTGGCTGGCGCCCGAGGTCAGCGCACGGCTCGAGGACCGCCTTCCCAACGCGGACCGCGTGCTGGTCGCCGGCGCCGGGCACTTCTCACCGGAAGATCGTCCTGCCGACGTCGCCCAGGCGCTCGTCGACTTCCTCGCCTAGCTCGATGCCGTCGACCCGATGAGCGCTCGGCGGGAAGCCTTCGTCCACGAGTCGGACCTGCGCCTCGAGGACGGCACCGATCCCGCTGGGCCCGGTGCTGCGGTGACCGCGGCGCTCTGTGGCCACTGGGAGCACGAGGGCCCGTGTCGCTGGCCCCACAACAACGCAGTTCGTCCCGGGAACGGGCAGACCACGTTTCGGACGCTGTTCATCGCACGACGGGCGGAGGAGGACGATGTCCGCGCCCGGATCGAGCGTGCGCTGCGCAGCGCGCCCGCGTGGTCGGTGCTGCGCAGTGGGCCGCGCCCGGTCGCTCCGCCGGAGCAGCCCCTCGCAGACCGACTGGCCAAGTAGACCGGGAGGCCGCGAGTCAGTCGCACGAGTAGAAGGTGACCTCGGCGAGGTGGTCGGAGACGACCCGGGCGAGCTCTGCTGCCCTGCGCACGTCGGCGGGACCGGTGGCCGAGAAGAGAGAGAAGTTGGTCTCGTCGCCGAGGACGGCGAACGAGTGCAGAAACTCGATGGTGACGCCGCGTGCGCGCAGCTCTGCCGTCGCTGCGCAGAGCGAGCTGGCGGTTCGGGCGGCCACCGCTTCGTCCAAGTCCGGGACGTACGACTCGACGAGGTACGCCTTCATGCTCGCGTCGCCCATGGCGTGACCGTAGGCGGCTCCGCCGTCGGGCACGTCGGGGAAAACCCCACAATCGCCTACCCGGGGTCGGCGTCCACGTATCGACGCGCCAGCTCGGTACGGGAGCGCACGCCGGTCTTGCGGTAGATCCGCGTGAGGTGCGCCTCGACGGTCTTGACGGTCGTGAAGAGCTGCGCCGCGACTTCGCGGTTCGTGCGTCCCGAGGCGACGAGCGCAGCGACGTGCTCCTCCGCCGAGGTCAGTTCGCGGTCGCGTCGTGGCCGAGGGTAGGCGCGCCGGAGCTCGTCCTCCGCCCGCTCCTGCCAGGCGGCCGTCCCGAGCTCGCCGAAGATCCGCTGTGCGTCGCGGAGCGCCTCGGCCGCGCGGCGGCGCGCGCCGGAGCGCGCGTGGGCCGCGCCCAGCGTTCGGTGGGTGTGTGCGAGCTCGTACGGCGCGCCGATCGCCGCGAACCCGGCTCGAGCGCGCTCGAGCAGCGTGATCGCGCGTGCCGGATCGCCGGCGCCGAGGACGGCGATTCCCCGGCAGCGCGCTGCCCCCG
>JACCZA010000269.1 GCA_013696185.1 Actinomycetota bacterium | reverse complement strand
TCGCCCAGACGCTCCTGACCTGGCTCGCGCGGCGGGCGTCGTTCGTCCTCTCCGAGCGGATCTTCGCCGAGCTGCGCGAGGACTTCATGCGGCGCGTGCTCGCGCTGCCGCTCTCGACGGTCGAGCGAGCCGGAACCGGCGATCTCGTCTCGCGCAACACGGCGGACGTCGACGCGCTCGCGCGCACGGTCCGCTTCGCCGTCCCGGAGACCCTGATCGCCACGGTGACGACGGCGCTCACCGTGGCCGCCGCGTTCTGGGTCAACCCGCTCGCGGCGGTGGCCTGCCTCGCGGGTCTGCCGTCGCTCTGGATCGGCACGCGCTGGTACCTGCGCGGTGCGCCGGCCGGGTATCTGGCGGAGCGCGCCGCCTACGCGAAGCTCGCCGGCACGGTGGGCGAGACGGTCGAGGGCGGCCGGACCGTCGAGGCGCTCGGGCTCGGCGAGGAGCGCGTGAGGGGTATCGACGCCGACCTCGAGGAGGCCTACCGGTGGGAGCGCCGCACGCTGTACCTGCGCACGATCTGGTTCCCCACGGCGGAGTTCGCCTACGTGCTGCCCGTCGCGGCGGCGCTTGCCTGGGGCGGCTGGCTCGTTCTCCACGGGCACGCGTCGATCGGCGAGGTGACGGCGATCGCGCTCTACGTCGTCCAGCTCGCCGACCCGGTGGACCGGCTGATCTCGTGGCTCGACGAGATCCAGGTCGGCGCGACCTCGTTCGCGCGGCTCGTCGGCATCGCCCATGTCCCGCCCGACCGCTTCGCGAAGGAGGACCGCCCGGCGGACGAACGCCTGCGCGCGGAGGAGGTGCGCTACGCGTACGTCGCCGACCGCGACGTCCTGCACGGCATCGACCTCGACCTCCAGCCGGGCGAGCGCGTCGCCGTCGTCGGCCCCTCGGGTGCGGGCAAGTCGACGCTCGGACGCCTGCTCGCCGGCATCCATCCTCCGCGTGTCGGACGGGTGGAGGTGGGCGGCGTCCGCCTGGTCGACCTCCCGCTCGAGACGCTGCGCCGCGAGGTCGCGCTCGTCACGCAGGAGCAGCACGTCTTCGTCGGCTCGCTCGCCGACAACCTCCGGCTCGCGCGACCGCCGGCCTCCGAGCAGGAGCTGAGGGCCGCGCTCGCCGCGGTCGACGCGCTCGAGTGGGCGGACGCGCTGCCCCAGGGCCTCGAGACGATCGTCGGCGCCGGTGGCTTCGCGCTCGCGCCTGCGCAGGCCCAGCAGCTCGCGCTCGCCCGACTCGTGCTCGCCGACCCGCACACACTGGTACTCGACGAGGCGACCTCGCTGCTCGACCCACGCGCGGCACGCCACCTGGAGCGCTCGCTCGCGTCCGTCCTGCGCGGCCGGACGGTGGTCGCGATCGCGCACCGATTGCACACCGCCCACGACGCCGACCGCGTCGCCGTCGTCGAGCACGGCCGGCTGAACGAGCTCGGGACGCACGACGAGCTCGTAGCGCGGGACGGCCCCTACGCCGCGCTCTGGGAGTCCTGGCACGGCGAAGGGCCCTGAGGTCGCGAGCGGGCGGCCTTTCGGCGTCGCGCGATTGGGCTACACCGGTCCTCCGCCTGCTCGAGCGTCCCGCAGGCTGCCGGCGATGGCCGCGAACTCCGACAGCGCCGCCTCGAGCTCCTCGACGATCTCCTGCGCGATCACGTCCGGCGAAGGCAGCTGCCGCAGGCGATGGCGAAGGGTCGGCGCGAGCGGGTGCGCGTGCAGCTCGCCGATCCAGCGGGCGAAAGTCTCGGGCCGGTGGAACGAGAAGACCTGCCGGCTCTTCGCCTCGGGATCGAGCGTGTTCGTGAAGCGCGTCTCGGCTCCGGTGGACTGGTACGCGAAGGGCAGTGCGCCCTCCACCGCCGTCGGCAGGTCGCCGGGGAGGCCGTCGACGTACTTCGCCGTTTGCCAGGCCACGCCCGTGAGCGTCGCCCCCTCCTGCTTGGCCTCGATCACCCCGACGGCCCGACCGTCGACGAAGAGCAGGTAGTCAGCGCGTCCATGACCGGGCGCGAGGATGAACTCGCGGATCGCGACGCCGCGCGAAGCCGAGAGGTTCGCCCTGCCCGCGTGCTGCACCGACCAGCCGGCGGCGGAGAGCATCCCGTCGATCTCGACCCGGGCCCTGGCCTCCGGCGTCAGGTAGGCGAGCGTCGGGTCGCTCACCGCGGGAGCGGCTGCTCGCTGACGAGGCCGAAGCCGTAGAGCCTCCACGCGAGAGCCAGCTGCGAGACGCCGAAGTGCTCGGCCGGCGGCCGGCCGCCGGCGAATGCCGAGCGGACGGCGCCTTCCGGCATGAGGAGCTCCGCGGCGAACACGTTCGCCTCCCGCTCGAGCTGCCGATCGGCGTCCTGGCCGACGTCCTCGCTGCGGCAGTAGACCGGCGCGCTTCGCCCCTCCAGGCACTGGCAGACCCAGTGCCCGAGCTCGTGCGCGAGCGTGAAGCGGCGGCGCCCCGGGCTCTCCCTCGCCTCCCGCCCGTTCAGCCAGATCTCCCGCCTCGCCGGCAGCAGCAGCCCCGAGACCTCGAGCTCGTCGTCCTCGGCCACGCTCAGGCCGAGGAGGTCCTCCGCGATCGCCTCCACCGGCACGGGCAGCTCCGGCCCGCCGAAGAGGCCGCGGTAGCGCTCGGCGAGCGCGCCCGCCCTCGGATCGGTGACCGGGCCGGGCATGGCCGCATTGTGGCCGCTCGCCCGACGGAAGGGAAGGGGGCCGTCGGTGCGATCCAAAGCGGTCTTTACCTCTCGCCTGCCAACTAAAGAAACAGCGCGTATTCTTTAGTTGTGCTCCCGCCAACACAAGGAGCCGAGGGCTCACACACACGTTCGCCTGGCGGGAGCACCCGCTCGGGGACCTTCCGGCGCGTCGTCACCGGGGACGAGACGTACTCCGTCTTCCATCCGAAGCCGCTTCCGCCCGAGCCCGCACTCGACCTCGTTCCGCTCCACGATCTGGCCGACCGCGCGAACCAGGCGCTCGGCAGACTCGACGGAATCACCCTGCTCCTGCCGAATCCGGATCAGTTTCTCTACTCCTACATCCGCAAGGAAGCGGTGCTCTCGGCCCAGATCGAGGGGACGCAGAGCTCGCTCTCCGAGCTGCTCCTCTACGAGCACGAGGACGCACCGGGCATCCCGCGGCCCGAAGTCGCAGAGCCGCTCAACTACGTTCGCGCGCTCTACCACGGCCTCGATCGAATCGAAGGCGGCTTCCCGCTCTCGAACCGGCTGCTGAAGGAGATTCACGCTCTCCTCGTCGCAGGCGCGCGCGGCGGACACCAGGAACCGGGGCACTTCCGCAGCTCGCAGAACTGGCTCGGCGGTACCCGCCCAGGAAATGCGCGGTTCGTGCCGCCCCCGCCGCACGAGGTGGTCCCCGCGATGGGCGATCTCGAGAAGTTCCTGCACGACCGGCCGTCGCCGACTCCGATCCTTTTCAAGGCTGCCCTCGCCCATGCGCAGTTCGAGACGATTCACCCGTTTCTCGACGGGAACGGTCGGCTGGGCCGGCTCCTCGTGACCCTCCTGCTCTGCGGCCGGGGCAAGGCTCTCTCCAAGCCGCTCCTCTACCTCAGCCTCTACCTCAAACTGCACCGGGACGAGTACTACGAGCGCCTCCAACGGGTGCGGACGGACGGCGCCTGGGAGGCGTGGGTGCACTTCTTCCTGGAGGGCGTTGCCGATGTCGCCGGCTCCGCAACGGAGACAACCCGGCGGTTGCTCGAGCTGATCGAGTGCGATCGCCGACGG
>JACCZA010000204.1 GCA_013696185.1 Actinomycetota bacterium | reverse complement strand
ACCTCCCGCGCTCCAGCCACCGCGACCACTTTACGGACAGGCCCTAGCCGTAGCCGAGCTCGGCGAGCCGGTCCTCGTCCAGGCCGAAGTAGTGCCCGAGCTCGTGCAGCACCGTCACGCGGATCTCGTGCCGCAACTGCTCGGGGTCGGGAAACGTCTCCTCGAGCGGCAGCCTGTAGATCGCGATCCGGTCCGGCAGCGTGCCGGCATAGCCACCACCGCGCTCGGGCAGCGGAATCCCCTGGTAGAGGCCGAAAAGGTCGGGGTCCTCGGGGTTCTCGTCCTCGACGACGACGGCGACGTTCTCGAGCGCCTCGGCGACCTCGGCCGGAAGCGAGTCGAGCGCCGCCTGCACATGGTCCTCGAACGCCACGGCTCAGTACGCCGGTCGCAGCGGCTGGCGGGTCTGGAAGACCTTCACGAGGAGCAGGCCGAACACGATCCCGCCGATGTGGGCGAAGACCGCGACTCCGCCCTCCGCCGGCGGCCGCTGTAGCTGGAAGTTCGCCTCGTAGGCCTGGTACAGGAAGTAGAAGCCGAGGAAGAAGAAGGCGGGGATCTCCCGCAGGAAGAAGATCACGACGAGGAAGATCGCGGTCAAGACCCGCGCCCGCGGCAGCAGGACGAAGTAGGCACCTAGGACCGCGGAGATCGCGCCGCTCGCGCCGAGGTTCGGGATCTGCGCCGCCTGGTCGCTCGCCGTCTGCAGGGTGATCGCTGTCTGGAGCGCCGTCGCCGCGAGGCCGCCGAGGAGGTAGAAGACGAGATAGCGGACCCGGCCCATGGCGTCCTCGACGTTGTTGCCGAAGATCCAGAGAAAGAGCATGTTGCCGCCGATGTGCAGCCAGTCGCCGTGCATGAACATCGAGGTGAAGGCGGTGAGCGGCCAGTTCTCTCCGACGACCGGGCACGAGCGCTCGACCTCGCAGGGGTGAAAGGCGAGCTCGTTGACCGAGCCCTCGAGGTCCGGCACCTGGTAGAGGAGCCAGACGAGCACGTTCGCGACGATCAGCCCGAGCGTGACGATCGGGAAGCGGCGCGTCGGGACGTTGTCGCGGATGGGGAACACGCGGCGCCCGCTCTACCGGATCAGCGACGCGAGCAGCGCCTTCTGGGCGTGCAGCCGGTTCTCGGCCTGATCCCAGACCGCCGAGCGTGGGCCGTGGAGGACGGCCTCGGTGATCTCCTCCCCGTCGTGCGCGGGGAGGCAGTGCAGGACGATCGCGCCGTCGCCGGCTAGCTGGACGAGCCGCTCGTCGATGCCGAAGCCGGCAAAGTCACGGAGGCGGCGTTCCCGCTCGGCCTCCTGGCCCATGCTCGTCCAGACGTCCGTGTAGAGGACGTCGGCACCGCGCACCGCCTGCTCCGGCGAGTCGGCGAGCTCGACGCTGCCCCCCGAGGCGGCGGCGGCCGATCGGGCGAGCTCGCTCACCTCCCGAGGCGGCTCGTAGCCGGAGGGTGTCGCCGCGACGAAGTGGAGGCCGAGCTTCGCGGCGGCGACCATCAGCGAGGCGCACATGTTGTTCCCGTCGCCGAGGTAGACGAGCCGCACGCCGTGGAGCCGGCCGAGGCGCTCGCGGATGGTCATCATGTCGGCGAGCGCCTGGCAGGGGTGGGCGCTGTCGGTCAGCCCGTTGATCACCGGGACGTCGGCGTGGCGGGCGAGCTCCTCGACGTCGGCCTGGGCAAAGGTGCGGATAACGATCCCGTCGAGGTAGCGCGAGAGCACGGTCGCGGTGTCGCGGATCGTCTCGCCGCGCCCGAGCTGGAGGTCGCCCCTCGCGAGGTGCAGGCCCGTGCCGCCGAGCTGGGCGATCCCGACCTCGAACGAGACGCGCGTGCGCGTGGAAGGCTTCTGGAAGATCAGCCCGAGCGCCCGCCCGGGGAGGAGGGGGTGCGGCTCCCGCCGGCGCTGGAGCTCCTTCAGCCGGTCGGCGAGGTCGAGGACGCGGACGAGCTCGTCGGCGTCGAGGTCGGCGACCCTGGTGAAGCTCCGTCCTTTCAGGCGGGAGTTGACGTCCACTTCGGGGATGCTAGTGGCCATTCCCTCGCCGAGCCGGTGCCCGGAGACGCACGGTGCTCCGGCGGCGCCGTGGCTTGTGAGCTCGAGCTCCGCGCACCCAGCGATCCTCTACAGTCGCGTCGATGGGCCGGTTCCACAACATGCTCAACGAGCAGGTCGCGAACGAGTTCGCCGCCTCGCAGCAGTACGTCGCGATCGCCGTCTACTACGACGGGGAAGCGCTGCCCGCCCTTGCCGCGCACTTCTACCGCCAGGCGCTGGAGGAACGAAACCACGCGATGATGCTGGTCAAGTACCTGCTCGACGCCGAGCAGCCCGTCGTCGTGCCGGGGGTCGAGGCGCCTCGGGTCGACTTCGCCGACCCCGCTGCTCCCGTGGCGCTCGCGCTCGAGCAGGAGCGCCGTGTGACCGAGCAGATCGTGGCTCTGGCCGCCCTCGCGCGTGAGGAGCACGAGCTGGTGGGCGAGCAGTTCCTCGGCTGGTTCCTCCAGGAGCAGCGCGAGGAGGTCGCAAGCATGTCCGACCTCTTGAAGATCGTCGAGCGCGCAGCGGGCTCGAACATCCTCCTCGTCGAGGAGTACCTGTCGCGCGGCGGGCTCGCCGGCGACGCCGCCGCGGTCGAGGCGGTCGCTCCGCCCGCTGCGGGCGGGGCGCTCTAGGTCCTAGCGCACGCTCTCGCGGATCCGCTCGGCGACCGCCTCCAGCTCGAGCGTCGCTCCCGTCACGTCCCGCAAGAGCTCCTCGGCGGTCGGGCGCTGCCCGAGCGACCAGAGCTCCTGCAGCAGCGAGCCGGCCTCGCGCCGGGCGAACCACGTGTTCCCGAACTCCTCGCGCAGGAAGGAGCGGAGCTGCGCCTCGAAGGCCCACGAGCGCAGGTACGCCGAGGCGTAGAAGCCGGGGTCGACGTCGGCCAGGTAGTCCGTCGGGCTCGGCTCGATCTTGAGCGCGTCGCCGAGCAGCTCCACGTAGCGGCCCCGCATCGACGTCGGATCCTCCGCCGCGTGCAGCTCGAGCTCGTACAGGAGCTTCGCGCAGTAGCGCCGCACGAAGAAGAGGAGCACGATCGCGCCCTCCTCCGCGAACTCGCGCGGCCGGGCGAAGTCGAGTCGCCGCGAGATCCAGGCAGGCTCGTCGACGAGGTGCTGGAGCAGCATCGCCCAACCCTCGGTGACGGCGTTGTCGCCGAGTCGCCGTTCCTCGACCGAGAGGTCGGGCGAGGTGTGGGCGAAGTGCTCGGTGTGACCGGCCTCGTGAAAGAGCGCGCGCCAGTCGTCCGGCCCGCCGATCGGCTGGATCACGAGGATCACCCGCTCAGGCACCTCGATCGGCGCGCAGAAGGCGCGCGGCGACTTGAGGGGGCGCTGCTCCAGGTCGAGGTGGACGTTCCGCTGCGCGTGGATGTCGATGCCGAGGTCGCGGAGCGTCGAGTCGAGCGCGGGCAGCATCCGATCGGCCGGAAACTGCGGATCCCACACGGGCGCCCGCAGCACGCGTGGTATGTCCCAGCGCTCCGCCTCGTCGAGAGGAACGCCGACACGAGCCCGGAAGAGCCGGTCGGCCCCCTGCTCCCACAGTCCCTCGGTCTCGTCGAGGAGGGCGCGACACTCCTCCCCGAGCCGGTCGAGCCCCATGCCGAAGCGGTCGCGGTAGAGCTCGAGCGCATGCTGTGCGCCGAGGTCGGTCACGCCCTGTCGCATGCGCAGGGCGGTCTCGAGGTGGATCGGGTTCAGGTGCTCCTCGCCGAGGTCGGTGCGCATGGCCTCGAGCTCCTGACGGACGCCGCGGTCGGGCTCGTTCGCGATCGTCGGGCGGAGCATGCGGAAGGGGACGGTGCGGCCACCGATCGGGGCCTCGAGCTCGGCCTCGATTCGTGCCTCGCGCTCGGCCAGGTCGCGTGTCAGCTCGCCGATGTAGGTCTCGCAGGTGAAGCGCCAGAGCTCACGGAGGCGCACGTCGCCGTCGGCTGCCGCGCCGACGGCCTGCGCCGTCTCGAGGCGGCCGAGCTCGGCGTAGCGCTCGTAGATGGGCGTCAGCTCGAGCGTCGCCTTGTGGCCCGCGTAGTGGAGGTAGTGCTCCTCGTCGAGCTCGGCGATGAAGCGGTCAGCCCGCTGGCGCACGCCGTCGAGCTCACGTTCGGAGGGCGGCGGCGGCGCCACGCTGCCTAGGATAGCCCGATGCGCCAGATCCGCCTGCGCACCGAGCGCCGCACGCAACTGGTCGACATCACCCGGCGGGTTCAGGAGGCGATCGACGGTGAGAGCGAGGCGGCCGCGGCGCTCGTCTACGTTCCGCACACGACCGCCGGCGTGACGATCAACGAGCACGCCGACCCCGCGGTCGCGCGGGACTTCGAGCGCGGGCTCGAGCGTCTGGTCGGCGACGAGTGGGGCTGGGAGCATCTCGAGGAGGGGGAGGAGAACGCGCCCTCGCACCTGCGGGCGGCGCTGATGAGCCCTCAGGTGCTCGTCCCGGTCGATGGAGGCCGCCTCGCGCTCGGCACCTGGCAGGGCATCTTCCTGTGCGAGTTCGACGGGCCGCGCGAGCGCATGGTCTACGTCTCCGCGCTGCGCTGACGCCGGCCGGCGGCGACGTCGCTGAGCCACCGACTAGGCTGGAGCCGTGGCCGCCCCGGTGACGAAGGATCAGGAGCTCGAGCTCCACGTCGACTCGCTCGCCTACGGCGGCAACGGCGTCGCGCGCACCGACGGCTTCGTCGTGTTCGTCCGCCGAGGGCTCCCGGGCGACACGGTGCGTGCCCGCGTCACCAAGGTGAAGCGCAGCCACGCCGAGGCGCTCGCGCTCGAGGTGCTACAGCCGGGCCCCGAGCGGGTCGATGCTCCCTGCGCGCACTACCCGGCCTGCGGCGGTTGCCGCTTCCAGGACCTCGCCTACGAGAGCCAGCTCGCGGCGAAGGCGGGGCAGGTTCGCGACGCGCTCCAGCGCATCGCCGGCATCCCGGAGCCTCCGCTCGAGCCGATCGTGCCGGCGGAGTCGATCTTCCACTACCGCAACAAGCTGGAGTACTCCTTCACGCAGACGCCGGCGGGCCCCGCGCTCGGCTTCCACCGCGCGGGTCGCTGGGACGAGGTGCTGGAGATCGAGCGCTGCTGGCTGACGACCGACCTTGGCAACGCGATCCGCAACGCCGTCCGCGACTGGGCGCGCGAGGAGCGGCTCGAGGCCTACGACCAGGGGACGGGCGCGGGCTACCTGCGCCACCTCGTCGTCCGCGAGGCGCGAAACACGGGGCAGGTGCTCGTCCAGCTCGTGACCGCGCCCGGAGAGCGCTTCGAGTCCGGCTACTTCGTCGAGGTGCTGCGCCGCTTCCCCGAGGTGCGCTCGATCCACTGGGCGATCAACGACACGCCGGCCGAGGTGACGAACCTGCCGACGCGCCTGCTCTGGGGCTCCGACGCGATCGAGGAGGAGCTCTGCGGTCTGCGCTTCCGCGTGCGCCCGAACGCCTTCCTCCAGACGAACACGGCGATGGCCGAGCGCCTGTACGAGATCGCCTCGGACTTCGCGGGGCTCTCGGGCCGCGAGACGGTGTACGACCTCTTCAGCGGCATCGGGACGATCGGCCTCGTCCTGGCGAGCCAGGCCTTCGCGGTCTGGGGCGTCGAGGTCTCGGAGGAGTCCGTCGCGTGCGCGATGGAGAACGCCGAGCTGAACGGGATCACGAACGCCGCCTTCTTCGCGGGCAACGTGGGTCAGGCACTCGAGGAGCTGCGCGAGCGCGCGGGTGCGCCCGACGTCGTCGTCGTCGACCCACCGCGGGCGGGTCTGGCGGGAAAGGCGCTCCGCCGCCTCGGTCGCATGGCGGCGCCGCGCATCGTCTACGTCTCGTGCAACCCGACGACCCTCGCGGGCGACGTCAAGCAGCTCTCGGCCGACTGGGGCTACCGGCTCCTGCGCGCCCGCCCGCTGGACATGTTCCCCCACACGCCGCACGTCGAGACGGTGGCCCTGCTCGAGCTCGATCCGGCGCACGAGCCGGCCTCCGACTAGGTCCCTGGGCTCTCGGCCGGTCCGGCGGCCGGCTCGCGCATCACCGCCCAGAGTCGATCGGCGTTCACGGCGAGAAACGCGAGCGAGAGCAGCGGCAGCGCGGGGAGCCCGCCGAGGTCGAACGGGTCGACCCACACCGCGAGCGCCATCGTGGCGCCGAACGACGCCACCATCGCGAGCCACGTCGGCAGGACGCGCAGCTCCCAGCGCGCCGTTGCGGCGAGGAAGATCGCGAAGAAGAGCACGTCGGGCAGCCCGAGCTGGAACGAGCCGTCGTCCGGCACGGGAAACGCGATCGAGAGGGCGCCGAACACCTCGGGACGGTCGCTCACGATCTCGTGAGTGGGCCCGCGCCAGACGGAGAGCGAGTCGACGAGGGGGATGATCGCCGCGATCACGACCACCCAGCTCGCCCGCTCGAAGTAGGCGCAGAAGACGAAGCCGAGCGCGCTCGCGGCCGCGATCTTGGCAAGGTTCGCCGCGACGTCGAGCTCCGCCGCCGAGCAGGCGACCGCGAGGAGGGCGAGCGCGATCCCGACCGCGAAGAGACCCCGGGCGAGCCGCAGGGGGAGAGCGAGCAGGACGAGCGCGAACGTTGCGGGCAGGAGCGCGAGCGCGACCAGCAGGACGTCCCAGCCGAGCGGCAGCTCCGGCAGCGAGCCGGCGAGCGCGCCGTAAGCAGCGAGGGCGGCGATGAGCCCGGTTGCGCCGAGGTGAGTCCGGCCAGCCCTCAGTACGGCGGAAGCTCCGCCCACCAGGCTCCGAGCGGCTTGAACGCGTTCCAGAAGCCGGTCTTCGCCGCCTGCTCGTCGAGCGAGGCGTCGATGTCCGGCACGCAGAGCGCCTCGACCGTCGGCGTGAAGCGCTGCAGCTCACCCGGGGCGGGCTCCAGCTGCCGTGACAGCGGGAACTCGACCTCGTTGAGGAACTGCCGAGCCTCCTCCCCCATCACGACCACGAGCTTCGGCTGGACGATGTGCAGCTCGCGCACGAGCCAGCGCCGCGACTGCTCCTCTCCGGCGCCGAGGAACTTGAGGCAGTTCGTCCCGTAGATCGCGAGCGGATCGACATGGAGGCGCTGGAGCGACTTCAGGATCGCCTGGCCGGCCCGGCCGTAGAAGGCGACGCCCTCCTGCAGCTCCGAGGGCTGCGGCGCGTGCTTGACCAGCATGACGTCGGCGAGCGGATGGCCTGTCGGGACCACCGGCACACGGTCGCTGCCGGCCGCCTGGGCGATCTCGTCTCCGAGCTCGTTGATCTCGGAGAGGGCTTTTTGCAGGTACTTCTGGTAGATCTCATCGGTGGGCACGGGCGACACGGCGTCCTCGAGGGAGTTCTCCCCTAGCGCACCTTTTCCTTGACCTGGGCCACCCACTTGAGCGACTGCAGGTAGGCGAGCGACTTCGGTCGGCGCAGAATCTGGGCTCCCCGCAGGCCGAGCAGGAACTCCTCGGGCCCCTCGAAGCGGCGCATCCGCAGCACGCCGGTGCCGACGCCCGGGAGGACGTGCGCGTCCGAGCCTGCACCCATCGTCAGGTTGTACTTGCGCGCGAACCGGAGCGCCTCGTCGTTGTAGCCCTCGAAGAGCAGCCGGGCGTTGTAGACCTCGAACACGTCGATTTCGGCCAGGTGGCGGCGGAGCGTGGAGGAGTCGGGGATCGAGTGCAGCCGATCGAACGGGTGCGGGACGTACACGAGCCCGCCCTGCTCGTGGATGGCGGCGAGCGTCTCGGCGAAGGGCATGCCCGCCTCGATCTCCCGCTCGAGGAAGAGCCCGATCACCTCGCCGTCGCGATCGGTCTTGATCTCCTCGCCCGGAATCACGGTAAGTTCCTGCCCGTCCGCCAGCTCGCGCGCCTCGAGGGCGCCGCCGAAGGCGTTGTGATCGGTGACCGCGATGGCGCCTAGCCCCTCGGCCGCCGCATGCTCGACGAGCTGCGCGGGCTCGACGCGACAGTCGTGCGACCAGCTCGTGTGCATGTGCAGGTCGCAGAGGATCCACTCCCGTCCGGCGAGCGGATCGGCGTCTCGGCGAGGGCGCCTCCTGGAGGAGAGGCGCCGGTAGAGCCCGTCGAGCTCGGCTGCGACGGCGCTGAAGCTCTGCCCCTCGGCGGCGGCTCTTGCCTCGGCCCCCGCCCGCTCTCTGAGCGAGTCGTTCTCGGCGAGCCGAGCCATCGCCGCCACGGCGAGCTCCGGCTGCTCCTCGGTGCCGGGTGGCGAGGCGATCGCTGCCCCCGCCGCCTGAGCCTCGAGCCGCAGCCGGCGCATGCCGCCCGGTCCCGGCACGAAGATCGAGGCCTGGCGGAGCAGGAAGGCCCGGCTCGCGCCGTCGCGGTGCGTCTCGCTGCGCACGCGGTCGGCGAGGGCGCGGGGAATCGTGGGGCGGCCGCTCAGCGGCTTCGTCCGCAAGAGGACGAGCTCCCACGACTCGAGCTCGGACATCGTCCGCACCGCCGCGCGGGCGAGCGCGCGATCGGCGGGGCGCCACTCGAGCACGATCAGGCGGCGCTTCTCTCCCGGCTGCGGATCGAAGAGGCCGGGGTCGACGCCTTCCGAGACGACTGCGTAGTCGCCGGGGAAGCGCTCCGCCGCAGCCGAGGCGACCTCGGGCGTCGCGGCGACGAGCGCATCGAGGCGCGAGAGCAGCCGCTCGCGCTGGGTGCGACCCGGCGGGTACCCGAGTCGCTCCGCGGAGAAGAAGCTCGCGACGGTGAGCGCCTGGGCGTCCTTCAGGGCGAGGTAGGAGAGGCTCGGCAGGCCGGGCTCGAAGGCGTGGACGACGTCGTAGAGGCCGAGCGCGAGCGCGAGGGAGAGGTTCGCCCGCAGCCCGACCGGAATCCCCATCGCGCTGCGACGCGAGATGGGAACGGCGGGGCCGAGGGCGATCACGTCCGCCTGCTCGCCGGCCGCGAGTGCCCGGCGACCCGCGAGGAGATCCGCGGCGCGACTCGAGGGCGCCAGCACCGTCACTCTGTGCCCGAGGCGGCGGAGCTCCGTGGCGATCCCCCCGACGTGCTCGTTGACGTCATGTGGCTGCGACCAGGCGAAGGGAGTCACGAGGCAGAGGCGCAGGCTCATGCTCGTCCCACTGTAGTCGGGCCCGCCGTCTGCGCGGGTCGGCGCTACCTCAGCGGCGAAGAGCGCCGAGCGGATCGATCGCCGCACCACGCCAGCGCACCTCGAAGTGGAGGTGGGGGCCGGTCGAGGCGCCCGTCGAGCCCACGAAACCGATCTGCGTTCCCGCGGCGACCCGCATGCCCACGGTGACCGAGGCGTGCGAGAGGTGCGCGTAGCGGGTGCGCAGCCCGTCTCCGTGGTCGATCGTCACGAGCAGCCCGTAGCCGAGCGGATGCTCTTGCGCATAGACGACGAGCCCGGCCGCCGCTGCGACCACCGGCGCCCCCGCCGGACCCGGAAAGTCGATTCCGGCATGGAAGCGGGCGCCGCGGGGCCCGAAGCGATCGGAGGCGGGCAGGCTGACGGGCCATCCGAGAGAGCGCGGGGACGAGGCGGGGGGGCGGCGCAGGGCGGCGAGGGTGCGCGGGCCCGCCCTGGCGTCGGCCGTGAGGCGCGCCCAGCGCTGGAACCGCCTCAGCGCGGCCCTCGTACGTGGCCCGAACGCCCCGTCGAGCCGGCCGGAGGGAAAGCCGTGCCAGGCGAGGCGGAACTGGAGCTCCGCGA
>JACCZA010000176.1 GCA_013696185.1 Actinomycetota bacterium | reverse complement strand
GAAGGTGACGTGGCGGGTCACGCTCAAGCGCGGCACCTACACCTACGTCTGCGATCCGCACGCCTCGTCGATGAAGGGCACCTTCACCGTCAGCTGACGCGCCGCCCCTTCCGCCGCTCCGCCCGGCCGAGCCGGTTCGGGCGGCGTGGCGGAGGAGCTCAGCCGGGATCCGGGGCAAGCGGCTCGACGTCGATCCGGCGCCCCCGGATGCGGAAAGCGGCCAGCTCGCCCGTTCGCAGCGAGAGAATCACGTAGGGCCGGCCCTCCCAGAGGCCGATGTTCTCCACGTCGGTGCGCGACGGCCGCGCGGGGGACGACAGATGGCTGTGGAAGACCGCCAGCTCGTAGCCCGCGTCCTCGGCGAACCACACCTCGGGATCGACCTCCAGCTCGAAGCGATAGGGGGAAGCCGCGGCGTTCCTGCCCGGCTCGTAGCGCTCGGCGCGGGCGTCGCGGACGAGCAGCAGGCCGCAGGCCTCGTTCGGCTCCTCGAGGCGGGCGTGCTCGAGGAGCGCGGCCCGGACCTCGGCCGGGATCACCACCAGACGGAGCGCTCCATCGACTGCTCGACGTCGGCGGCGTCCCAGAACGGCGCCGACAGGTACTTCCAGCCGCCGTCTGCGAGTACCGCGACGACGACGCCGGCGTCGAGCTCGGCAGCGAGCTTGCAGGCGACGTGGATCACCGCGCCGGAGGAGACGCCGGCGAAGATGCCCTCCTGCGCGAGCAGCCGCCGCAGCCCCTCGACCGACTCCGCGTTCGAGACGAGCACCTTCCGATCGAGCTTCGCGACGTCGAGGATCGGCGGGACGTACCCGTCCTCGAGGGAGCGCAGGCCCATCACGGGATCGCCGGGCAGCGGCTCGGCCGCGGCGACCAGGAGGTCGGGGAAGGTCTCGCGCAGGCGCTCGCCGGCGCCCATCAGCGTGCCGCCGGTGCCGAGGCCCGCGACGAGCACGTCGACCCGGTCGAGCGCCTCCGCGATCTCGGCGCCCGTGCCCTCGTAGTGCGAGCGGGGGTTCGCGGCGTTCGCGTACTGGAACGGCATGAAGTAGCGCGGCTCCCGCTCGGCCAGCTCGAGCGCCAGCCGCACGGCGCCGTTCGAGCCCTCCCGACCGGGCGAGGAGACGATCGTCGCGCCGTAGAGGCGCAGCAGGCGCCTGCGCTCCTCGGTCGCGTTCTAGGGCATGACGCAGGTCAGCCAGTAGCCCATGAGCTTCGAGATCAGGGCCAGCGAGATGCCCGTGTTGCCGCTCGTCGGCTCGAGCAGCTCCCGGCCCGGCTCGAGCTCGCCCGAGGCCTCCGCTGCCTCGATCATCGCCCGGGCGACACGATCCTTGATCGACCCGGTCGGGTTCTGGCCCTCGAGCTTCGCGTAGATGCGGACCGAGCCCTTGGGCGAGAGGCGCTGCAGCTCGACGAGCGGCGTGCGTCCGACGAGCTCGAGCAGGGAGGCGGCGAGCGCCTCAGGCACGGCCCCCCGCCATCGCGGGCAGGAGGATCAGCGTCTGTCCGGAGCGGACCGGTGCGTCCATGCCGCCGAGCGTGCGCACGTCCTCGCCGTCCAGGTAGACGTTGACGAAGGCCGCGACCGCGCCGTCCTCGAAGAGTCGATCGCGCAGGGCGGGGTGGCGCGCGGTCAGGTCGTCGAGGAGGACGCCGACCGTGGCGCCGTCGGCCTCGACCTCCCGCGCGCCGCCCGTCTCCGTTCGGAGCGTCGGCGGGATCCTGACCCGGATCACGCGCTCAGAGTGGGTCGCGGCGCGGCGCAGAACTGGACGTAGTCGACGTACTCGGTGATCGTCGGCTCCTCACCGCACACCGGGCACGCCGGGTCGCGGCGCAGCGCGATCTCCGTGAACGACGTCTCGAGCGCGTCGACGAGGAGCAGCCGGCCGATCAGGGGCTTGCCGATGCCGAGCGCGAGCTTCAGCGCCTCGCTCGCCTGCAGCGAGCCGACGATGCCAGGCAGGACGCCGAGCACGCCGCCCTCCGCGCACGACGGCGCGAGCTCGGGCGGTGGAGGCGTCGGGAAGAGGCAGCGGTAGCAGGGCCCTTCGTGCGGCTTGAAGACCGTGATCTGGCCGTCGAAGCGGTAGATCGAGCCGTGCACGACGGGAATGCCGTGCCAGACCGATGCGTCGTTGACGAGGTAGCGCGTGGGGAAGTTGTCGGCCCCGTCGACGATCAGGTCCCAGCCGTCCGCGAGGATCCTGTCGATGTTCTCCGAGGTCAGCCGCTCGCGGTAGGGAAGGACCCGAACGTCCGGGTTGAGCGCCTCGATCGCCGCCTGCGCCGATTCCACCTTCGGCGTGCCGAGCGTGGCCGTCGAGTGGACGATCTGGCGCTGCAGGTTCGACGCGTCGACCACGTCCTCGTCCACGATGCCGAGAGTGCCGACGCCCGCCGCCGCCAGGTAGAGGGAGGCAGGGGAGCCGAGCCCGCCCGCGCCGATCAGGAGGATGCGCGAGTCGAGCAGCCGGAGCTGGCCCTCCTCGCCGACCTCGGGAATCAGCAAGTGGCGGCTGTAGCGGGCGCGCTTGCCCGGGTCGAGGAAGCGGGAGATCTGCGTCGGCAGGCCGTTTCGCTTCCACTCGGTATAGCCGCCGGCGAGCGAGGCGACGTCGCTGTAGCCGAGCTCGACGAGCGTCTTCGCGGCGAAGGCCGAGCGCGCGCCGGCGGCGCAGTAGACGACGATCGGGCGGTCGCGCTCCGGCACGGCGGCCTCGACGCGGGACTCGAGGAAGCCGCGCGGGATGTGCAGCGCCCCGGGTAGGTGGCCTTCCTGCCACTCGTCCTGCTCGCGGACGTCGAGGAAGAGCGGCGCGTCGCCCCGGGCGGCGGCTTCGGCAGAATCGATCTCCTCGATCTCTGCCTTGACCTGCGCCAGAAGCTCGCGGTAGTCGCCCATCGGTTTCAAAAGTATAGCGACGGGGTGCGCCCTGGCGGGCGCTATGGTCGGCCCGTGAGCGCGCGGGCTCGCGTCGGTCTCGTCAGCGCGGCCTCGGCCCTCGCCGCGGCCGCGGCCGTCGTCTCGTTCGCGCTCCTGCAGTCCGACGGAGCCGCCTCCGGCGAGGG
>JACCZA010000168.1 GCA_013696185.1 Actinomycetota bacterium | reverse complement strand
GGCCGAGGTCGGCGCCCCGTTCTCGCTTCGGCAGCATCCGTTTTCCTTCCCTCTGAGATAAGGTCCGGGTAGCCAATGCTCCAGTACCTGATCAGGCGCGTGCTGTGGGCGATCGTGCTGTTCGTCTCGGTCACGATCGTCACCTACGTCATCTTCTTCATCATCCCGGCGAACCCGGCTCAGCTCGCCGCCGGCAAGTCGGCTCAGGCGGAGAAGATCGCCGAGGTCGAGAAGTTCCTCGGCATCGACCAGCCGGTCTACGTCCAGTACTACCGCTTCATGAAGCGACTCGTCTTCGAGCAGTCGCTCGGCCGGTCCTTCGCCACGCGGCAGGACGTGAACGACATCATCAAGAACGCGGCGCCCGTGACCGCGTCGCTCGTCTTCGGCGGCGTCGTCTTCTGGATGTTGCTCGCGTTACCCGTCGGAATCCTCTCGGCACTGAGGCCGCGCTCGCTCTTAGACAGAGCATCGATGACCTTCGTCCTGATCGGGATCTCGGCTCATCCCGTCTGGATCGGTCTCATCTTCGCCTACTTCTTCGGCTACAAGTGGGGCATCACGCCGATCTCGGGCTACTGCGACGCGATCAACGGGGACACGGGGTGCGGCGGCCCGATCGACTGGGCCTATCACATGGCTCTGCCCTGGGCGACCTTCGCCATTCTCTTCGCGGCGACGTACGTGCGCATGATTCGCGCGAACGTGATGGAGACCCTGAACGAGGACTTCGTGCGCACCGCGCGTGCGAAGGGCGCGCCGGAGTCCCAGGTGATGCGCTCGCACGTGCTGCGCAACGCGATGCTCGCCGTCGTGACGATGCTCGGCATGGACATCGGCATCGCGCTCGGCGGCGCCATCTTCACTGAGACCGTCTACGGCCTCCCAGGACTCGGACAGGTGGCGATCCAGAGCATCACCTCCTTCGACCTGCCGATCACGCAGGGCGTCGTCGTCTTCGGCACGCTCTCGATCATCGTCTTCAACCTCTTCGTCGATCTGTTCTACGCCTGGATCGACCCGCGCATCCGGCTGGCGTAGTGTCGCTCCTCGACGTACGGGAGCTGCGGACGTCGTTTCGCACGGACGACGGCGTCGTCAAGGCAGTCGACGGGGTCAGCTTCTCGGTCGAGAAGGGTCAGACCCTCGGCATCGTCGGCGAGTCGGGCTGCGGCAAGAGCGTCACCTGCCTGACGATCATGGGCCTGAACAACCGCCGCAACACGATCACGAGCGGTGAGGCGCTCTTCAACGGCGAGGATCTGCTGACGATGAGCTCGCGCCGGCTGCGCGAGATCCGGGGCAACGACGTGGCGATGATCTTCCAGGATCCGATGACGTCGCTGAACCCGGTGCACAAGATCGGCCGGCAGCTCGTGGAGGCGATCCTGCTCCACCGCGACGTCTCGAAGAAGGTGGCGCAGGCCCGGGCGCTCGAGCTTTTGAAGGCGGTCGGGATCCCGCGCGCGGACCGGCGCATCGACGACTATCCGCACCAGTTCTCGGGCGGCATGCGCCAGCGCGTGATGATCGCGATGGCGCTCGTCAACGACCCCGACCTGCTGATCGCCGACGAGCCGACGACGGCCCTCGACGTGACGACACAGGCGCAGATCCTGACCCTGATGAGCAGGCTGCAGCAGGAGTTCGGCAGCGCGATCATCATCATCACGCACGATCTCGGCGTAGTCGCCGAGGTCGCCCACGAGGTCGTCGTCATGTACGCCGCGCAGATCGTCGAGCGCGGTACTGCCGACTCGATCTTCTCGCGGCCGCACCACCCGTACACGTGGGGACTGCTCGGCTCGCTGCCCCGCCTCGACGCCGACGTCGAGCGGCTCGTGCAGATACCGGGCCAGCCGCCCTCGCTCCTCAACCCGCCGCGGGGCTGCCGCTTCCATCCGCGTTGCCCGTACGTGATGGACATCTGTCGCGCCGACCACCCGGACCTCCTGCCCGTGACGGCGGACCCCGAGCATCTGCAGCGCTGCCATCTCGACGAGGAGACGAAGGACCGGGAGGCCGAGAAGCTCCTGGCCGGCACTCTGGCGCAGGCGCAGGCACAGGTCCGGACGGGGTAGCGGACGCGCATGGCGACTCAGGTCACGACGACGAACGGCACTGCCGCGGGCGAGGACCTCCTCGTCGTCGAGGATCTCGAGAAGCACTTCCCGGTCACGCGCGGGATCGTCTTCCAGAAGCAGGTCGGAGCCGTCCGGGCGGTCGACGGCGTCAGCTTCAGGGTCCGGGAGGGCGAGACGCTCGGCGTCGTCGGGGAGTCCGGCTGCGGCAAGTCGACGATGGCGCGCTGCATCATGCGCCTGATCGACCCGACGGGCGGCCGCGTCGTCTTCCGGGGCCGCGACATCACGAACCTCTCCCGGGCGGACATGCGGCCGATCCGGCGCGAGCTGATGATGATCTTCCAGGACCCCTACGCGTCGCTCAACTCCCGCAAGCGCGTCGGCTTCATCGTCGCCGAGGCGCTCGAGGTGCACAAGCTCGGCACGGACGCGGAGATCAAGCGCCGCGTGCAGGAGTTGCTCGAGGTCGTCGGCCTCAACCCGGAGCACTACAACCGCTTCCCGCACGAGTTCTCCGGCGGTCAGAGGCAGCGGATCGGCGTCGCCCGGGCGCTCGCCGTCAACCCCAAGCTGATCGTCTGCGACGAGCCCGTCTCGGCGCTCGACGTGTCGGTGCAGGCCCAGATCCTGAACCTCCTGAAGGACCTGCAGAAGGAGTTCGGGCTGACCTACATCTTCATCGCGCACGACCTGAACGTCGTCCGTCACATCTCCGACCGGGTCGCCGTCATGTACCTCGGCAAGATCAAGGAGTACGCGCCGCGGAACCAGCTCTACGACGCGCCGAAGCACCCCTACACGGGCGCGCTCCTCTCCGCCGTGCCGATCCCGAACCCCGAGCTCGGCCGGCTGCGCAAGCCGATCGTGCTCGAGGGCGACGTGCCGAGCCCGCTCAATCCTCCGGCCGCCTGCAACTTCCATCCACGCTGCCCGCGCTTCCAGCCGGGCCACTGCGACGTCGAGCCGCCGCCGCTCTACCCGTTCGGCGACGGCCAGTTCGCGGCGTGCCACTACCCGCTCGAGCGCTGGCCGCTGAACGAGGACGAGATGCGCAATCCGGCGCAGGCGGCGGCCGTCTCGGGCGCGACGCAGACGACGCCCTGATGCTCCGCGCGGCTGCACGCCGCTTCGCCATCCTGCTCGCCGCCGTTGCGGGCGGGACGATCGCCGTCTCGCTCGCCGCCGGGCTCCTGCTCGGCTCAGCCGCCGATCGCTCGATCTCCGTCGGGTTGTACCTCGTCGGCTCCTTTCTGCTCGTGGCGGGCTTCTTCGTCGGCAACCGAGGCCCGGCGCGCATCAAGGGCGACGGGTCGGAGCTGCCCGCGGCCGCCGGGATGTTCGGGATCGGGGTGGGGTCGGGACGGCTGCGCTGGGCGACGCCGTCCGAGCGGGAGGAAGCACTCTCGAACTCGGCCATCTTCGTCTCGCTCGGCTTCGCGCTCATCCTGCTCGGGGTGGCCGCTGACAGCCGTGTGCATTTGCTCTAGCAGGAGGGCGTCTGCTACCCCAGGTGGGTGGTATTCGGGATTCGCGCTAACTCCGGCGCACGCTTTCCGTCAGAGCTTGTGTGAGGCAGGTGACGTCATTCCAGGCACGTTGCGAGCGCGCCCGCGCGTGGGTGGCACTCGCGCTCGACGGCGAGCTCTCCGAGCTGGAGGGCCGGCTGCTCGCCGCGCACCTCGAGCGCTGCGCGCCGTGTCGCGCCGTCCGCTCCGAGCTCGAGCAGATCACGGGCGCGATCCGCTCGGCGCAGCTCGAGTTGCCCCGACGGTCGTTCGAGCTGCCGAGCAGGCGCAGCTCCTTCCCGGCGCGCCGTTTCTCGGCCGCCGCCGCCGCCATGCTCGTGGCCGGTCTCGGAGCGGCGACGGTCCTCAGCTGGCCTGCGCGAGGTACGGAGCGCAGCGCGGCTCCGCCGGCGCGCGCGCCGATGGTCGGCAGCGTCGGCTCCGATCCGCTCCTGCGCGATCTGAACACCAAGCAGCTGCCCCGGAGCATCGGCTTCATCAAGCCGGCTCTCCTCGTGCGGACGTCGTAGCCCCGAGCGCGCCCGCTACCCTGCGAAGAGGTGCTTCCCGACCGCGTCTCCTCGTTCGTCTGAGGCCTCGATCACGCCGCCCGGGTGGCGGCCGCCCTCGAGTCCAGTCGCGCCCGGGAGGCGGGGCTCGAGTATCCGCGCTTCGTTAGACTGAAGGCGCTGCGCCGGCGCTTCTGCGCGTGGCGCGCCCGTCCCGCGACGCCGCCCTCAGGAGACACATGGCTGAACAGCCCCCCACGAACGGCCGGACGAAGTCCGGGAAGCTGATCGAGATCAAGGGCGTCGTTGTCGACGCCCTTTTCACCGGCGGCCTGCCGCAGATCAACCACGCCCTGCGCATCGAGATCCCCGCCCGCGACGGCCGGGAGGCGAGCACGCTGATCGCCGAGGTGCAGCAGCATCTCGGTGACGACCGCGTCCGCGCGGTCGCGATGGACTCGACCGACGGCCTCGCGCGCGGCATCGACGTCTACGACACCGGGGCACCGATCTCGGTGCCCGTCGGCGACGCGACGCTCGGCCGGATCTTCAACGTGCTCGGCCAGGCGATCGACGAGCGCGGCGACGAGACCGACGAAGGCGAGCGCTGGCCGATCCACCGCGATCCGCCCGCCTTCCGCGATCTGTCTCCGACGACGGAGATCTTCGAGACGGGGATCAAGGTGATCGACCTGCTCGCCCCCTATGTGAAGGGCGGCAAGATCGGCCTCTTCGGCGGTGCGGGCGTGGGCAAGACGGTGCTGATCCAGGAGCTGATCCACAACATCGCCCGCCAGCACGGCGGCGTCTCGGTCTTCGCGGGGGTCGGCGAGCGGACCCGCGAGGGCAACGACCTCTACCTGGAGATGCAGGAGTCGGAGGTGATCGACAAGGTCGCGCTCGTCTACGGGCAGATGAACGAGCCGCCCGGTGCCCGCCTGCGCGTGGCGCTCTCGGCCCTGACGATGGCGGAGTACTTCCGCGACCAGGGCCAGGACGTCCTCCTCTTCATCGACAACATCTTCCGCTTCGTGCAGGCGGGCTCGGAGGTCTCGGCACTCCTCGGCCGCATGCCGAGCGCCGTGGGCTACCAGCCCACGCTCGCGACCGAGATGGGGCAGCTGCAGGAGCGGATCACGTCGACCCGGGCCGGATCGGTCACGTCCGTGCAGGCGATCTACGTCCCGGCCGACGACCTCACGGACCCCGCGCCGGCGAACACGTTCGCGCACCTCGACGCGACGACCGTGCTCTCGCGGGCGATCGTCGAGAAGGGCATCTATCCGGCCGTCGACCCGCTCGACTCGACGTCGCGCGCCCTCCAGCCGGGCATCGTCTCGGAGGAGCACTACCGCACGGCGACGCGCGTGCAGGAGATCCTCCAGCGCTACAAGGACCTGCAGGACATCATCGCCATCCTCGGCATCGACGAGCTGACCGACGAGGACAAGCTGCTCGTGCAGCGGGCGCGCAAGATCGAGCGCTTCCTCTCCCAGCCGAACTTCGTCGCCGAGCAGTTCACGGGTACGCCGGGCGAGTACGTCAAGCTCGAGGACACGATCCGCGGCTTCACCGAGATCATCGAGGGCAGGCACGACGACCTCCCCGAGCAGGCCTTCTACATGGTCGGCACGATCGAGGGCGCAGTGCAGAAGGGGCGCGGTGCCGGGACGGCGAGTACCGCCGAGGCCGAGGACGAGCGCATCGCGCAGGCCGAGGTGGAGCCGGAGCCCGCCGCCGCGTGATGGAGAGGAGCCGCTGAATGGCCGACGAGCGGCGCAAGTTCGACGTCTCGGTCGTCACCCCCGAAGGCCCGGCGTTCGAGGGTGAGGCCGAGCTCCTGATCGTCCCCGGCCAGGCGGGAGAGATCGGTGTGCTCGCACGGCACGCACCGCTCGTCGCGACGCTCAAGGCCGGCTCGACGCGCGTCCACGTGTCGCGCGACGACGTGCGCGAGTTCGCGACGGGGCCAGGGTTCTTCCAGGTGCAACTCGACCGGGCGATCGCGCTCGTCGACGACGCGGTCGCCGCGCAGGAGATCGACCGCGAGCGCGCCCAGCGGCAGCTCGACGAGGCTCGGAGCGAGCTCGAGCGGCTCGAGGCGGGCGAGTCCGACGCCGATCGGTGGCAGCTCGAGCAGCGCATCCGCCACGCCGAGAACCAGCTCGGCGTCGCCGGCGGGACTTGAGCGAGGCGCGCTTCCGGCCGACCCGAGGTAGCAGCATGTCGGCGTCGAAGGAGCGGGCGTGGTCGTAGTCGAGACCCTCAGGGAGCTGCTGGCCGAGCGCATCCTCGTGCTCGACGGTGCCTGGGGCACGATGATCCAGGATCGGGGGCTGTTGCCCGAGGACTACCGGGGCGAGCGCTTTCGCGACCATCCGCGCGAGGTCGCGGGCGACCCGGACCTCCTGAACGTGACCCGCCCGGAGGTCGTCTCCTCGATCCACCACGCCTACCTCGAGGCCGGCGCGGACATCACGACGACGAACACCTTCACCGCGACCTCGATCGGGCAGGCCGACTACGGCCTCGAGCACGCGGTGCGGGATCTGAACGTCGAGGGCGCGCGCATCGCCCGCCGCGCCGCAGACGACTGGACGGCACGCACTCCGGCGCAGCCCCGCTTCGTCGCGGGCTCGCTCGGCCCCCTCAACCAGACGCTCTCGCTGTCTCCGCGGGTGGACGAGCCCGCGTTTCGCACGGTCACCTTCGACGCCGTGCGCGCGGCCTACGCCGAGCAGGTGCGCGCCCTCCTCGACGGCGGCGTCGACCTCCTGCTCGTCGAGACGATCTTCGACACGCTGAACGCGAAGGCTGCCGTCGCGGCCGCGCGCGACGTCTTCGACGAGCGCGGCGAGGAGGTGCCGCTCTGGCTGTCGGTGACGGTCGTCGATCGCAGCGGCAGGACGCTCTCGGGCCAGACCGTCGAGGCGTTCTGCCTCTCGATCGAGCATGCGCGGCCCCTCGTCGTGGGCATCAACTGCGCGCTCGGCGCCGACGACATGCGGCCGTACGTGGCCGAGCTCTCCCGGCTCCTGCCGGGGTACACGAGCTGCCACCCGAACGCCGGCCTGCCGAATGCCTTCGGCGGCTACGACGAGGAGCCGGAGGACACCGCTCGCTTCCTGCGCGAGTTCGCCGAGGCGGGGCTGCTCAACATCGCCGGCGGCTGCTGCGGCACGACCCCGGACCACATCCGCGCCGTCGCCGCGGCCGTCGAGGGGCTGCCGCCACGCCGGCTCCCGGAGCGCGGCGCAGCCGTCGCAAGCCTGAGCGGCTTGGAGGCGTTCCGGATCACGCCCGAGACGGGCTTCGTGATGATCGGCGAGCGCACGAACGTGACCGGCTCGAGCCGCTTTCGCGACCTGATCACCGCCGACGACTTCCAGGGCGCGGTCGACGTGGCCCTCGAGCAGGTGCGGGGCGGCGCCAACGCGATCGACGTCAACATGGACGAGGGCATGCTCGACGCCGAGCGTGCGCTGACGACCTTCCTCAACCTGGTCGCGACCGAGCCGGAGGTCGCCCGGGTGCCGATCATGGTCGACAGCTCGCGTCCCGCCGCGCTCGAGGCCGGGCTCAAGTGCGTCCAGGGCAAGGGCATCGTCAGCTCGATCAGCCTGAAGGAGGGGGAGGAGGCCTTCCTCGACCAGGCCCGCATGGTCAAGCGCTACGGCGCGGCGGTCGTCGTGATGGCCTTCGACGAGCAGGGGCAGGCCGACAGCGCCGAGCGCAAGGTCGAGATCTGCGGCCGCGCCTACGACCTGCTCACGGAGAGGCTCGACTTCGCCCCGTCCGACCTGATCTTCGACCCGAACGTGCTCGCCGTGGCGACGGGCATCGAGGCGCACAACGCCTATGCGAAGGAGTTCATCGAGGGCACGCGCCTGATCAAGGAGCGCTGCCCCGGCGCGAAGGTGAGCGGCGGGATCAGCAACCTCTCGTTCGCCTTCCGCGGCAACGCGGTCGTGCGCGAGGCGATGCACTCGGCCTTCCTCTTCCACGCGATCCGGGCGGGTCTCGATATGGGCATCGTCAACGCGGGCCAGCTCGCCGTCTACGAGGACATCCCGCCCGACCTGCTCGAGCGCGTCGAGGACGTGATCTTCGACCGCCGCGCCGACGCGACCGAGCGCCTGGTCGAGTTCGCGGAGTCGCTGCGGGGCGAGGCGGGGACGAGGCGCGAGCTCGACCTGTCCTGGCGCGAGCAACCGGTCGCCGAGCGGCTCTCCTTCGCCCTCGTGCACGGGATCGTCGACTTCGTCGAGACGGATGCCGAGGAGGCTCGGCTGCAGTACGCGCGGCCGATCGAGGTGATCGAGGGGCCGTTGATGGACGGGATGAAGATCGTCGGTGACCTCTTCGGCTCGGGGCGGATGTTCCTGCCGCAGGTGGTGAAGAGCGCACGGGCGATGAAGCGCGCCGTCGCCTATCTCGAGCCCTACATGGAGCAGGAGAAGGCGCGCGAGGGGGGCGGCAACGGCGGAGCCCGGGGCAAGGTCGTGCTCGCCACCGTGAAGGGCGACGTCCACGACATCGGCAAGAACATCGTCGGCGTGGTGCTCGGTTGCAACAACTACGAGGTGCTCGACCTCGGCGTGATGGTGCCGGTCGCCGAGATCCTCGACACGGCTGCCCGGGAGGGCTGCGACATCGTCGGTCTCTCGGGCCTGATCACCCCGTCGCTCGACGAGATGGTGAGCGTCGCCCGCGAGATGGAGCGCCGGGGCATGACGACGCCACTCCTGATCGGGGGCGCGACGACGAGCAGGCAGCACACGGCGGTCCGGATCGCGCCCTCGTACAGCCAGCCGACCCTCCACGTGCTCGACGCCTCGCGCGTGATCGGCGTCGTCTCGGAGCTGCTCGACCCCGTCCGCCGGGGGAAGCTCGACGGCGGCAACCGCGTCGAGCAGGAGCGTCTGCGCGAGCAGCACGCAGCGCGGGAGCGCAAGCCGCTCCTCCCGCTCGCAGCGGCGCGCGCACGCAGGGAGGCGCTCGCCTACGAGGACTTGCCCGTCCCGTCCTTCGTCGGCACCCGGATCGTCGAGCCGCCGCTCGAGCTGCTGCGGCGCTTCGTCGACTGGCAATTCTTCTTTCACGCGTGGGAGCTGAAGGGCAAGTTCCCGGCGATCCTCGAGCAGCCGGCCGCGCGCGAGGTCTACGACGACGCGAACGCGATGCTGGACGAGCTCGTCGCCACCTCTTCGCTCGCGGCGCGTGGGGTCTACGGCTTCTGGCCGGCGCGCGCGGATGGAGACGACATCGTGCTCGACGGAGGAGTTCGTTTCCCGATGCTCCGCCAGCAGGCGGCGCACGCCGACTCCCGCCCCAACCGCTGCCTCGCCGACTACGTCGCTCCCGCCGGCGACCACCTCGGGGCCTTCGCGGTCGGGATCCACGGCGCGCAGGAGCTCGCGACCCGCTTCGAGGGGGAGCACGACGACTACCGCGCGATCATGGTCAAGGCGCTCGCGGACCGTCTGGCCGAGGCCTTCGCCGAGCACCTGCACGCGGTCGCGCGGCGCGAGTGGGGCTACGAGAGCGAGGGGGAGCGATCCCACGAGGATCTCGTGGCCGAGCGCTACCGGGGGATCCGGCCCGCCTTCGGCTACCCGGCCTGTCCCGACCACACCGAGAAGTCGACGCTGTTCGGCCTCCTGGACGCAGGCAGAGTCGACCTCGACCTGACCGAGAGCTTCGCGATGCTGCCGGCCGCGAGCGTGAGCGGCGTCTACTTCGCCCACCCGGCGGCACGCTACTTCGCGGTCGGCCGGATCGCGCGCGATCAGATCGAGGACTACGCCCGCCGCAAGGGCCTGTCGGTCGCCGAGGTCGAGCGCTGGCTGCGACCGAACCTCGGCTACGAGGCGGGCTGAGCCTCGCTCCACGTCGAGGAGGAGATCTCACCGCTCGGATACCGTGGCCGGCTCCGAGAGCGCCGGCCGGCTGTCTCTCGTCGTGCGGGAGCTCGATGCGAACGACGCTGAAGCGAGGAATGGGACGAGGCGCGACCCTGAACGGGGACGTCCGCCCGATCCTGCCTCCCGGGACCCGGAGCGCGATCACGCGCTATCGCCAGCCAGAGCCGCGGCGCCGCGGCGCCCTGTCGCTCGTCGCGCGTGGGCTGCTGTGGCTCCTCGCAGCCGCCGGCACCGTCGCCGTCGGCCTGGCCGGGGGCGCCTACCTCTACCTGGATCGCAGCGTGGCCGAGGTCGTCGCGCGCACCCCCGACGTGGTGCGGGCTGCCGAGAAGCTCGACACGCCTCTGCCCGATCAGCCGGCGACTGCGCTCGTGATCGGCTACGACCGCCGCCCCACGGAGCGCGACGTCGAGGCTCGCTCGGACACGGTGATGCTGATCCGTGCCGATCCGGTGGCCGAGGCCGTGTCGCTGCTCTCCTTCCCACGCGACCTCGTCGTCGACATCAAGTGCCCGGGCCGGGCGCCGCGGCAGGCGCGGATCAACGAGGCCTACACCGACTGCGGCGCGGAGGGGACGCTCCAGACCGTACGCGCGCTCACGGGCGTGCCCGTCAACTACCTCGTGACGGTCAACTTCCGTGGCTTCAAGCAGGTGGTCGCGAAGCTCGGCGGCGTGTGGGTCGACGTCGATCGCCGCTACTTCAACGACAACTCGAGCGGGGGCCCCACGTACCCCGAGATCGATCTCGAGCCCGGCTATCAAAAGCTGAACGGGCAGCGCTCGCTCGACTTCGTGCGCTACCGCCACTTCGACTCTGACCTCTACCGGCTCGCGCGGCAGCAGCTCTTCGTCAGGAGCTTCACGGAGCAGCTCCGCTCGGCCTTCTCGCCGAGCAACGTGGCGCGGATCGTGAACGTGCTGACGAACAACGTCGAGGTCGCCGCCGCCGACGGCCGCTTCAAAAAGCGCCTCGTCGTGTCGTACGGGCTGCTCGGCTTCAAGCTGCCGCAAGGACACGTCTTCCAGTCGAGGATCGACATCGACTGCCTGCGCGGGCAGTTCGAGCTGACCGCCGACCCCGCCTGCATCGAGCGGGCGGTGCAGGAGTTCTCGAACCCGGACGTGGAGGCTCCCGGGCGGGCGGCGAGCGTCGCCAGCGGGCGCAAGCCGAAGCGCCCCCGGGGGTTGGCGCCGCGGCAGATCTCCGTCTCGGTCCTGAACGGCAACGGGGTCGCCGGCTCGGCAGCCAATGCCTCGTATCACCTCCGCCGGCTCGGCTACCCGATCGTCCTGCCGCCGGGGCAGAAGCCCGGCAACGCGCCGAGCTGGAACTACGAGCGCACGAAGGTCTTCTGGGACGCGCGCTATCCGCGGGCCCCGGAGGCGGCGAAGAAGGTCGCGCGCCTGTTCGGCAGCGCCGACGCCGTGCGCGTGCCGCGCTCGCTGCGCGCGCTCGGCAACGGGGCGATGCTCGTCGTCGTCGTCGGACAGAGCTTCCACGGCTCGCTCGCGGCCGAGCCGGTGGACAGCACCCCGAAGCGGCAGCCGCCCGAGATCCGGCGCGATCCTGGCGTCACGCTCGAGAGCCTGCGCGCGATCAGGCGGAAAGTGCCCTTCCGCCTTCAGCTGCCGACGGTGCTCGAGCGCTCCTCGAGCCTCGACCGCGAGCGTCCGGTGCGCGTATACGACCTCGCGGGGCACAGGGCGGTGCGGGTGACGTACCTGAGCGGGAAGGAGCCGAGCGCCTATTGGGGCGTGCAGATGACGAACTGGCTCGACCCGCCGATCACGAGGGATCCGAACTACGTGCTCCGGAGCGGCGGGCGGCGCTACGAGCTCCACCTCTCCGGCTCGCGCGTGCACATGGTCGTGTTCCGCGAGGGCGGGGCGACGTACTGGGTCGACAACACGCTCCTGAACTCGCTCTCGAACGAGACGATGATCGCGATCGCGAAGGGGCTTGAACCCCTGAAGGGAGGCTGAGATGACCAGGGACGCGAGTGGCACGAGGGTCGCGATCTTCGGGGCCGGCTACGTCGGGCTCGTCACCGGAGCGTGCTTCGCGGAGCTCGGCCACTCGGTCGTCGTACGCGACGTCGTGCCGGACCGGATCGCCGCGCTGCAACAGGGCGAGGTGCCGATCTACGAGCCGGGCCTCGAGGAGCTGCTCGCGCGAAACGGGGAGCGGCTGCGCTTCACGCTCGACGTGCGCGAGGCGGTCGAGGCGGCCGACGTCCTCTTCATCTGCGTGGGCACGCCCCCGACCTACTCGGGCGACGCCGACCTCTCGGCGGTCTGGACGGTGATCGACGAGCTGACCGGCATCGAGACCGAGGCGACCGTCGTGATGAAGAGCACGGTCCCCGTCGGCACCGGGGAGAAGGTTCGTGCCGCGCTCGACGCACGCGGCCTCCAGCAGGTCGGCTACGCGTCGAACCCGGAGTTCACAGCCGAGGGCTCGGCCGTGCGCGACTTCATGCAGCCCGACCGGATCGTCGTCGGCGCGTTCGCGGAGGCCGACGGCGAGCGGGTCGAGCGGCTGCACGAGGGCATCGACGCTCCCGTGCTGCGCACGGACGTCGCCTCGGCGGAGATGGTCAAGCTCGCCTCGAACGCCTTCCTGATGACGCGCATCAGCTTCATCAACGAGATCGCGAACGTGTGCGAGGCGACCGGCGCCGACGTCGAGCAGGTGGCGAAGGGCATCGGGCTCGACCACCGGCTCGGACCGCACTTCCTGCGCGCGGGCATCGGCTACGGCGGCAGCTGCTTCCCGAAGGACGCCTCGGCGCTGAAGCAGCTGGCGGCCAACTCGGGCTACCACTTCCAGCTCCTGAACGCGGTGATCGAGGTGAACGAGCTCCAGAAGCGCCGCGTGGTCGCCAAGCTGAAGCGCCACCTCGGGTCGCTCCCCGGGCGCCGGGTCGCCCTGCTCGGTCTCGCGTTCAAGCCCGAGACGGACGATCTGCGCGAGGCGCCGAGCCTCGTGCTCGCCTCGCGGCTGATCGCGGAGGGCGCCGAGGTGCGCTGCTGGGATCCCGTCGCCGACGCGCACGAGCTGCTGCACGGAGTCACCTTCTGCGCCACGCCGCTCGAGGCGGTCACCGGCGCCGACGCGGCAGTCGTCGTGACCGAGTGGAAGGAGCTGCGGGAGCTCGCACGGCCCGACGTGCGAGAGGCGATGCGCAGGCCGCTGATCGTCGACGGTCGCAACCTGCTCGACCCCGAGCAGGCGCGAGCCGCCGGTTTCGTCTACGAGGGCATCGGCCGCCAGGCCTCCCCGTTCGCGGCCCTGCCGGAGACAGCCGAGCCGGAGCGCGCCGAGCCGTCGGACCTGCCCCGCTGATGGAGGCGATCATCCTCGCCGGAGGCAAGGCGGAACGCCTCGGCGAGGCCGCGCGGGGAAAGCCGAAGGCGCTCGTGCCGATCGCCGGGCGGCCGCTCGCCGCCTACCAGGTCGAGCAGCTCGTGACGGCGGGGGTCGACCGGGTGATCGTCAGCTGCGCGCTCGGGCAGGACGAGCTCTTCGCGGGGGAGCTGTCCGGCCTCGGCGCGGAGATCGTGCCCGTCGCCGAGCCGGAGCCGCTCGGGCGGGGTGGTGGCCTGCGGCTCGCCGGCGGCGCCCGGCGCGAGGACGGGGCGGTCTTCGCGCTCAACGGCGACGAGCTGCTCGAGCTCGACCCGCGCAGGCTGCTCGCCCACCATCGCGCGCGCGGAGCTGCCGCGACGGTTGTCGTCTCTCCGCTGACCTCCGCCTTCGGCGTCGTCGACCTCGGCGAGGACGACCGCGTCACGGGCTTCCGCGAGGCCCCGCGGCTGCCGTTCTGGGTCAACGCCGGCTTCTACGTGCTCGAGGACGAGGCGATCGCGCGTCTGCCCGAGCGCGGTGACCACGAGACCACGACCTTCCCCGAGCTCGCCGCCGAGGGACGTCTCGCCGCCTTTCGCCACGAGGGAGCCTGGCTGACCGTGAACACCCCGAAGCAGCTGAGACTCGCCGAGGAGCATCTGGCGAAGAACCAAGGGCTCGTGCCGACTCCGCCGGACGGCGACTAGCACACCCACTACACTCGCCCGCGATGGGTGGCGGCCTCGACTCCCCGAACCTCGAGAGCCTCGACCGGTTCGCCTTCGAGCCCGAGCGCGTCGAGAAGCCCTGGGGCCACGAGCTCATCTACGCAGTCACCGACCGGTACGTCGGCAAGGTGCTCTTCGTCAAGGCCGGGCACTCGCTGAGCCTGCAGTTCCACACGGTCAAGGACGAGTCGTGGTACGTCCAGGACGGACGGGCCGAGATCGAGATCGGCTCCCCGGGCGATCCGCTGCGGGCGTCGGAGATCGTCTCCCCCGGCGCGGCGTTCCGCCTCGAGCCCGGGGCCGTCCATCGCGTCACCGCCCTCGCCGACACGCACATCCTCGAGGTCTCGACACCGGAGCTCGACGACACCGTCCGGCTGGAGGATCGGTACGGCCGGGACGGCGGCTAGACTCCGGCGGGTGGCCACGACGAAGCGATTCGACGTCCGCGATCTCGCCCTCGCCGCCGAAGGCGTGCGGCGGATCGAGTGGGCGGACCGGCAGATGCCGGTGCTCGCCGCGATCCGCGAGCGCTTCGAGCGCGAGCAGCCGCTCGCCGGCCTGCGGATCTCCGCCTGCCTGCACGTCACCACGGAGACGGCCAACCTCGCGCGCACGCTGAAGGCCGGCGGCGCCGACGTCGTCCTCTGCGCGTCGAATCCGCTGACGACCCAGGACGACGCTGCCGCGGCGCTCGTGGAGGAGTACGACATCTCCGTCTTCGCGATCAAGGGCGAGGACAACGACACCTACTACCGCCACATCGAGGCCGCCGTCGACCACAAGCCCCAGCTGACGATGGACGACGGGGCCGACGTGATCGGCGTGCTGCACTCGCACCGCCGCGAGCAGCTCGGCGACATCATCGCCGCGACCGAGGAGACGACCACTGGCGTCATCCGGCTGCGCGCGATGGAGGCCGACGGGGCGCTCAGCTTCCCGGTGATCGCCGTCAACGAGGCGAAGACGAAGCATCTCTTCGACAACCGCTACGGCACGGGCCAGTCCACGATCGACGGCATCCTGCGGGCGACGAACGTGATGCTCGCCGGCAGCAAGTTCGTCGTGGCGGGGTACGGCTGGTGTGGACGAGGCGTCGCGATGCGCGCGAAGGGGATGGGCTCGCACGTGATCGTGACCGAGGTCGACCCGATGCGCGCGCTCGAGGCGCTGATGGACGGCTTCGAGGTGATGCCGATGGAGCGCGCCGCGGAGGTGGGAGACATCTTCTGCACCGCGACGGGCGACAAGCACGTGATCGCCAGGCGGCACATCGAGCGGATGAAGGACGGCGCGATCCTCTCGAACACCGGCCACTTCAACGTCGAGATCGACATCCCGGCCCTCCGCTCGCTCGCGGTCGAGGTGCGCGAGTCCCGCCGCTTCGTCGAGGAGTTCCGGCTCGAGGACGGGCGCAGGATCTTCCTCCTCGCGGAGGGCCGGCTCGTGAACAGCTCGGCGGCCGAGGGCCATCCGGCGATGGTGATGGACATGTCCTTCGCGAACCAGGCGCTCTCGGCCGAGTACGCCGTCGAGAACGCGTCCTCGCTCGAGCGCAAGGTCTACGACGTCCCCGACGACATCGATCGCGAGATCGCGCGCCTGAAGCTCGCGACGATGGGCACCGAGATCGATCAGCTCACCGACGAGCAGGCGAAGTACCTGGCCTCGTGGGACGAGGGCACCTAGCCCCAGGAGGGCTCGCTCCGGAGGACATCCTGCGCCTGGAGGACGACCGTGTCGTCTTCCTCGACCAGCGCCTCCTGCCCGAGCACGAGGTCGAGCTCGCGTGCCACTCGGCCGCCGAGGTGGCCGAGGCGATCAGGACGCTGGCCGTGCGCGGCGCCCCGTCGATCGGGATCGCGGCAGCCTACGGCTACGCGCTCGCTGCCGCGCAGGGCGAGGACCTCGCCGCCGCGGCGGAGGTGCTCGCCGCCTCGCGGCCGACCGCGGTCAACCTGACCTGGGCGCTCGAGCAGCTGCGCGAGGGAGGCGACGATCTCGCCGGGCGCGCCCGCGCGCTCCACCGCGAGGAGGTCGACCGCTGCGTGCGCATGGCCGAGCACGCCCTCTCGCTCTTCGAGCCCGGCGCCCGGGCGCTCACCCACTGCAATGCGGGCGGGCTCGCGACGGGGGGCTACGGCAGCGCGGTCGGGGCGCTGCGGCGGGCCTGGGAGCAGGAGCTCGTGCGGCACGTGTGGGTCGGTGAGACGCGTCCGCTGCTGCAGGGGAGCCGTCTCACCGCCTGGGAGCTGGAGCGGATCGGCATCCCGCACGCCGTCATCGCCGACTCCGCCGCCGCCTCGCTGATGGCCCGCGGCGAGGTCGACTGCGTCGTCACCGGAGCCGACCGGATCGCCGCGAACGGCGACACCGCGAACAAGATCGGCACCTACTCCCTCGCCGTCAACGCACGGCACCACGGGATTCCCCTCTACGTCGTCGCGCCGAGCTCGACCGTGGATCTCCATACCCCCTCGGGCGAGGCGATCCCGATCGAGGAGCGGGCAGGCGCCGAGCTGACCGAGCGCTTCCCGGCGCTCAACCCGGCTTTCGACGTCACCCCGGCGGAGCTGATCGCGGCGATCGTGACCGAGCAGGGAGTGCACCGGGAGCCCTACGCCGAGTCCCTCGCCGGCGCTCGCCGGGGGGAGCGCGCCCGCACGGCCTGAGGGAAGGCGACCCGTGCGCGCACGGGTCACTCTCGACACGAGATCGGCACACACCGGCTCGAGGGTCGTCCTAGCGTGGAGGGATGCGCGCCCTCGACCTCCTCCTGCCGGAGCGCTGCCTCGTCTGCGCGTTCCCGGGGACGTCGGTCTGCTCCTCCTGCGCCGCCGACCTCCGCCGGCTCGGGCCACCGCTCTGCGAGCGTTGCGGCGCGCCGACCGCGATCCCCGTCCGGCGCTGCCGGGAGTGCGAGGGGCGCCGCCTCGCCTTCGCAAGCGCCCGGGCGGCGGTCGCCTACGACCCGGCTGTGAAGCGGATCGTGCGTGGGTGGAAGGAGGGGGGTCTGCGCAGGCTCGCGCACTTCGCGGCCGAGCTCGTCGCGGAGGTGGTCGAGCGTCCTTCCGTCTCGGCGCTCACGCCCGTGCCGGCCGACCGGGAGCGACTGCTGCGCCGCGGCCACCAGCCCGCGGCGGCACTCGCCGAGGCACTCGGTCGGCTCTGGGAGCTGCCGGTGGTCGGGTTGCTCGGCCGACCGCGGAGCGGCCCGCGGCAGCGTGGCCTCTCGCTCCCCGAGCGCCGGCGTAACGTCCGGGGCAGCTTCGTGGCACGCACGCCGGCGCCGAGGCGCCTGGCGCTCGTCGACGACGTCTACACGAGCGGTGCCACTGCCGCGGCGGCGGCATCGGCGCTGCGGCGGGCCGGCGCGCGGGAGGTCCACGTCGTCGCGTTCGCTCGTGCGGTTCGCCGCGCCGGCCGATAGGCACGGTGAGTAGTCTCTTCGACCATTCCCGGCCGCGAAGGAGGGAGCCGCATGCGCCTGCAGGTGAAGGGCAAGAACCTCGAGGTCAGCGAGGCGATCCGCAGCTACGCCGAGCAGAAGCTCGGCAAGCTCGAGCCGCAGCTGAAGGACGAGACCCGTGTCGAGCTGGAGTTGACGGTCGAGCGGAACCGCTCGATCGCCGCCCGCCAGATCGCGGAGGCGACGGTGTGGACGAAGGGGCCGACGCTCCGGGCCTCCGAGGCGAGCGGCGACATGAAGGCGTCGATCGACCAGCTGACGGAGAAGCTGTTGCGCCAGCTGCGTCAGTATCGTCAGCGGCGCAGCCGGCGGGCCGCACGCGGCAACGATCGCGATGGAGGTGGAGAGACGGTGGCGCACGAGGAGGAGCCGCAGATCGTCAAGAGCAAGCAGTTCGCTCTGAAGCCGATGAGCCCGGAGGAGGCGGTGCTGCAGCTCGAGCTCGTCGGGCACGACTTCTTCGTCTTCCGCAACGGCGAGTCGAGCGACGTGAACGTCGTCTACCGCCGGCGGAGCGGCGGGTACGGGCTGATCGAGCCGCAGCTCTGAGCGAGTGGCGCCGGGCGAGCTGCCGCCGCACGACACGACGCCTCGCTGGGGCGAGGTGGGCATCCACGGGATCGCACGCCCCCGCCGCTGGGACGTGGTCGCGAACGTGGCAGCCGCCGGGCTGACCGGGGGCGAGCTGGAGCTCGTGGTGCTGCCTGACGGCACGGTCCGGAGCGACTCCGAGGCGCCCGAGGCAGCGCTCGCGCCGCTGACGGAGGCGATCGAGCGCGAGCTGGCCCCGCCCTACCGCGCCGAGGCCGTCAACCGCGGCGCCGGGCGGTGGGTCGTCGGCGCGCGGGCGATCGAGGTGGTGGAGCTGCCGCCCGAGCTGAGCGGCCGGGAGCTGACGCTCGTCGTCCAGGACGGGGAGCGCACGCTGACGGTCGACGGCTTTCCCTCGTTCGCGCGCCTGCCGGAGCTCGACCGTCTGGCGGGGCGGCGCGGCAAGGCCTTCGTCGTGCACGCCGAGCGTCTCGCGGCGGGGCTCTGGCAGGTCCAGGTCTCCCCCCTCTAGCCGATACCCTACGGGCATGCCGCAGCTCGGAACGCTCGACAAGGTGCTCCGCTTCGGCGAGGGGCGGCGCATGAAGCGCCTCGCCGAGCAGGCCGCTTACATCACGACCCTCGAGCCCGACTTCGAGCGTCTTTCCGATACGGAGCTCGCCGCGACGGCGGGGCAGTTGCGGGAAAGGCTCGAGCGCGGCGAGGAGCTCGACGAGCTCCTGTTCGAGACGTTCGCCGCCGTCCGCGAGGCGCGCAAGCGCGAGTCCGGCCAGCGCATGTTCGACGTGCAGCTGATGGGCGGGATCGTGCTCCACGAGGGCGACGTCTCCGAGATGAAGACCGGCGAGGGCAAGACCTTCGTCGCGAGCCTCGCGCTCTGCCTGAACGCGCTCCCCGGCACCGGCGTGCACCTCGTGACCGTCAACGACTACCTCGCCAAGCGCGACGCCGAGTGGAACCGCGGCGTCTACGAGCGCCTCGGCCTGACGGTCGGCGCGATCGAGAACATGATGCCGTTCGCCGAGCGGCGCGAGGCATACGCGGCCGACGTCGTCTACGGCACGAACTCCGAGTTCGGCTTCGACTACCTGCGCGACAACATGGCGGTCTCGCTCGACGGGGTCGTGCAGCGGGGCCACTCCTACGCGATCGTGGACGAGGTCGACTCGATCCTGATCGACGAGGCGCGCACGCCGCTAATCATCTCCGGCGAGCCGGAGACCGCGGCGCAGCTCTACTACGACTTCGCGCGCATCGTCCGCGGGCTCGACGGCGTCCCCGGGAACGACGTGCAGAAGGGCGAGGAGACGAGCGCCGACTACACGTTCGACGAGAAGCGCAAGACGATCTCGCCGGCACACGGCGCGATCGAGCAGACCGAGCGCGCGCTCAAGGTCGACAACCTCTACGACCCGCGCAACTCGCAGCTCGTCAACCACCTGATCCAGGCCCTGAAGGCCGAGGCGCTGTACCAGCGCGACGTCGACTACGTCGTGCAGGACGGTGAGGTGAAGATCGTCGACGAGTTCACCGGTCGCATCATGGAGGGCCGCCGCTGGTCGGAGGGCTTGCACCAGGCGGTGGAGGCCAAGGAGGGCGTGCGCATCCAGGAGGAGCACATCACCCTCGCCACGATCACCCTCCAGAACTACTTCCGCCTGTACGAGAAGCTCGCGGGCATGACCGGCACGGCCAAGACGGAGGAGAAGGAGTTCGTCGAGATCTACGGCCTGCACGTGGTCGAGATCCCCACGAACGTCTCGGTGCGGCGAAACGACGAGAACGACTTCATCTTCAAGACGAAGGAGGCGAAGTTCGGAGCCGTCGTCGCGGACATCAAGGAGCGCCACGAACGCGGCCAGCCGGTGCTCGTCGGGACGATCGCCGTCGAGACCTCGGAGCACCTCGCACAGCTCCTGACGCGCGCCGGCGTGAAGCACAACGTCCTGAACGCCAAGCAGCACGAGCGCGAGGCGGAGATCATCAAGGATGCCGGGCAGATCGGCGCCGTCACGATCGCGACGAACATGGCCGGACGCGGCGTCGACATCAAGCTCGACGAGGGCGTACGCGAGCTCGGCGGCCTCTACGTGCTCGCGACCGAGCGCCACGAGGCACGGCGCATCGACAACCAGCTGCGCGGGCGCGCCGGGCGCCAGGGCGACCCCGGGGAGTCCCGCTTCTACTTGTCCGGCCAGGACGATCTGGTGCGCCTCTTCGCAGGCGACCGGATCCTCAACATCATGAACCGCTTCAAGCTCCCCGACGACCAGCCCATGGAGGCGAAGATCCTCTCCAATCAGATCGAGGGCGCCCAGAAGAAGGTCGAGGAGCAGAACTTCGTCTCGCGCAAGAACGTCCTCAAGTACGACGACGTGCTGAACCTCCAGCGCCGGGTGATCTACGAGCAGCGCCGGCGCGTGCTCGAGGGCGAGGATCTCTCCGAGGACGTGCACGGCTGGATCGGCGAAGTGATCGAGCGGACCGTCGCCTCCTACACCGAGAACGACTTCCCGGAGGAGTGGGACCTCGACGAGCTCGTCCTCGCGATGCAGGCGCTCTACGGCAGCGAGATCACGGTCGAGGAGCTGCGCGAGGAGGTCGAGCTCAGCCGGGAGTCGCTCGGCGAGGAGTTCCTCGAGGACGCGCTCGAGGAGTACCGGGCGAAGGAGGCGGAGTTCGAGGGCATGGAGCCAGGCCTTATGCGCTACCTCGAGCGCAACGTGATCCTGCAGGTCGTCGACCTGCGCTGGCGCGAGCACCTCGAGAACATGGACTACCTGCGCGAAGGCGTGCACCTGCGGGCGATGGCGCAGAAGGACCCGCTCGTCGAGTACCGCTCCGAGGGGCACGCGATGTTCCAGGAGCTCTCCGCGGCGATCCGCGGCGAGGTCGTCAGCATCCTCTTCCACGCCCAGATCGAGCCGGCGGACGCGGCGGAGCTGCAGCAGGAGCCCCAGCCGTCGGGCGGGCTGAACGGCGGCGGCCTCTCGTACGAGCACGAGACGATGGCGGGCGCCCAGGCGATCGCGACGGCGGGCGCCGCCGCGGGCGGATCCGTCG
>JACCZA010000167.1 GCA_013696185.1 Actinomycetota bacterium | reverse complement strand
GAAGGTGCCGCCGAAGCCGCAGCAGAGGTCCGGCCGTCCGATCTCGACGAGCTCGGCGCCCGAGCGCTCGAGCAACCGCCGGGGTGCGTCGGCGATGCCGAGCTCGCGCAGCATGTGGCACGAGTCGTGGTAGGCGAGCCGGCGGCCCGCGTTCGTCGGCTCCGGCGTGAATCCGCGGCTCTCGAGGAACGCGGACAGCTCCCAGACCTCGAAGGGCTCGCAGCCGACCAGCTCGGGCAGGTTGTGACGGAGCATCGCGGTGCAGGAGCCCGACGGGCAGACGACCGGCGTGTCGCGCCCGAAGGCGCGGACGAAGCCCCGGGCGACGCGGCGCGCGGCGGCCCGATGCCCGGCGTTGAACGCCGGCTGGCCGCAGCAGACCTGGCCGGCCGGGAAGCGCACCTCGCAGCCGGCAGCGCGCAGGAGGCTCTCGGCGTCCGCGACCGCAGCGGGGAAGACGAGGTCGCCGAGGCAGGTCGCAAACAGCTGGACGTGGACGCTCAGACAGGCGATTATCCAGCACGGTGAAGGCGGACGTGGGAAGCGATAACGGCGGGCTGCCGATCGAGCGCCCGGGCAAGATCGTCTGCGTCGGCCTCAACTACCGCGACCATGCCGCCGAGGCGGGCATGGAGCTGCCCACCCAGCCGGTGATCTTCGCCAAGTGGCCGAACGCGCTCGTGGGGCCGGGCGAGCCGATCGTCCTGCCGGCGGGCTCCCGGCAGGTCGACTACGAGGCCGAGCTCGGCGTCGTGATGGGCACACGGGCGCGCGACGTCCCGGAGTCCGAGGCACTCGGGACGATCGCCGGCTATCTCTGCGTCAACGACGTGAGCGCCCGCGACCTCCAGTTCGCCGACGGCCAGTGGACGCGCGGCAAGTCGCTCGACAGCTTCTGTCCGATCGGGCCGAGGCTCGTTCCCGCCTCGGAGGTGCCGGACCCGCAGGATCTCGCCATTCGCTGCCTCGTCAACGGCGAGGCGCTGCAGGACTCCTCCACCTCGGCCATGGTCTTCTCCGTCGCGGAGGTGATCGCGTTCGTCAGCTCCTGGATCACCCTCGAGCCGGGCGACCTGATCGCGACCGGGACACCCGCGGGCGTGGGCTTCGTGCGCAAGCCGCCCGTGTTCCTGCGAGACGGCGACGAGGTGACCGTGGAGATCGAGCGCGTGGGGACGCTGACGAACCCCGTGCGCGCGGCGCGCTAGCCCGCGCGCCGCTCGAGCTGCTCGGCGGCAGCTCGCAGGCCCCGCGCCAGGGAGCGGGCGAGGGCGCGTGCGACGAGCGAGGCGCCGCTGATCGGAGCCTGCACGGGAGGAGGTGGGGTTGGCGTCCGCGCGGGCGCCGCGGGCACCGGGCGCGCCGTGGCGGGATCGACGCTCGCCGCGCTCGCGGAGGCCGGCTCGCCGGTGGGCGTCGAGGTGAGCTCCGCCTCGAGGCACTCGGCGAAGCGCTGCACGAGCTGGGCCGAGACGTCGTGCACGATGCCGCGGCCGTACTGGCCGACCGGCCCCGACAGCGTCAGGTCGGTTGCGATGTCGACCCGCGTGCCGCCGTCACGCTCCTCGAGCGTGGACACGACCGTGGCCTTCGCGCCGCCGCGGCCGCGCGCCTCGCGCCCGCTCGCCGTCAGCCTGACGCGCCGGGCGCCCTCGTCGACCTCCTCGAGCCTCACGTCGTTCCGGAAGGAGAGCGACATCGGGCCGAGCTTGACCTCCATCTTCGCCTTCCAGTTGCGGTCGTCCACGAGCTCGGTCAGCTCGGCGCCCGGCATGCAGGGGATCACCCGCTCCACGTCGAGCAGGAGCTCCCAGGCGCGCTCCAGCGGCGCGCTCACCTCGAACGAGTGCTCGATCCGCACCTCCCCGGACTCTAGATGTCGCGCGTAGGCTGTAGCGCCCCGTCGGGACGAGCGAGCGAGAGCGAGGTCGAGCATGGCGTACGTCGTAACTGCGAAGTGGACGGCGAAGGAGGGCGAGGAGGGCGCCGTGCTCGAGGCCATGTCGCGGCTGGCCGAGCCCTCGCGCGCGGAGCCCGGGTGCAGCCTCTACCGGCCGAATCGCGACCCCGAGAACCCGCGTGTCTTCTTCATCTACGAGGAGTACGCCGACGCCTCGGCCTACGAGGCTCACGGCGCCTCGGAGCACTTCCGCCGTCACGGCCTGGAGGACGCGATCCCGCGGCTCGAGGCGCGCGAGCGCGCCTTCTACGAGACGCTCGACGTCTAGCACCGCCGCCCGCCCGGCACACGGACGGACGGGCTTCCTGGCGGCGCTCTTCCTCGCCGCGCTCGCGCTCAGGCCGCAGCTCGTCGGCATCGCACCGCTCTTTCCCGCCGTCCAGCGGGATCTCGGCGCCTCGCACGCGGTCGTCGGGCTCCTCGGCACCGTCCCCGTCCTCTGCATGGGCCTGTTCGCCCCGCCTGCGGCCTACCTCCTCGGCTGGGTCGGCGCGCGCGGCGCGGTGGGTCTCTCGCTCGGGCTGATCGCCGTCTTCGGCGTCGGGCGCGCACTCGTGCCCGGGACCGCCCTCGTGATCGCCGCGACGTTCCCCGTCGGCATCGGCATGGGCCTCGCCGGAGCGCTCTTGCCCGTCGCGGTCAAGCAGCGCTTTCCCGATCGGCCCGCATTCGCGACCGGCGTGTACACGACCGGGATCCAGCTCGGCTCCGCGCTCTCGGCCGCCGCGTCGGTACCGCTCGCCGGCGCGGTGGGCGGCTGGCGGGCGTCGCTGCTCACCTTCTCCGCACTGACGGGCTGCCTCGTCGGCGCCTGGCTCGTGCTCACCCGACGGGGGACGGGCGCGCGGCCCGACTGGGCTCGGCCGCCGCGCCTGCCGTGGAGGAGCGGCCTCGCGTGGCTCCTCGCGCTCCTGTTCGGCCTGATGGGGCTCGTCTACTACGGCATCAACTCGTGGCTGCCCGACTCCTACGTCGAGCGCGGCTGGAGCGAGGGTCGTGCCGGCGCGCTGCTCGCCGTCCTCAACGTCGCCGCGCTGTCCTCGTCGCTCGCGGTTCCGTGGCTCGCGGACCGGCACGGCTCGCGCCGCACCTACCTCGTCTCGCTGGCCGCGCTCCTGGCGCTCGCGCTGACCGGGCTCGTGCTCGTCCCGGCCGGTGGCTACGCCTGGGCGGCGGTCGTCGGCCTCGCGATCGGTGCGCTCTTCCCGCTCGTCCTGACGCTGCCGCTCGACCTCTCGCGCACCCCCGCGGAGGTGGGCGCGCTCGTCGGGATGATGCTCGGCGGCGGCTACGTCCTGGC
>JACCZA010000146.1 GCA_013696185.1 Actinomycetota bacterium | reverse complement strand
CCCGTCCGCGGTCGACCAGCCATGGCCAGGAGCGCCGCCACCGCCCAGCCCAGGACCGACGAGCGCCTCGTGCGCGTCAACGTCGTCGCGCAGCTCGTCCGCCGGCCGGACCTCGGCGCGTTCGCCGGCGCCGTCGCCGTCTTCGCCCTCTTCGCCTGGACGGCGCGGTCCGTGCACTGGGCCTCCGACCTCGGGATCGTCAGCCAGTGGACGGATCAGGCAGCGCAGTACGGGATCGTCGCGGTCCCGGTCGCGCTCCTCATGATCGGCGGCGAGTTCGACCTCTCGGCCGGCGTCATGGTCGGGAGCTCCGGCCTGCTGCTCGGGCTGCTCGTCACGCGCACCGACATGAGCATCTGGCCCGCGATCGCGCTCGTGCTCGCGTTCGGGATGGCGATCGGCTTCCTCAACGGCTACACGGTCGTGAGGACGAAGCTGCCGAGCTTCATCGTCACGCTCGGCACGTTCTTCATCCTGCAGGGGCTGAACGCGGGCGGCACGCTCAGGCTCACGGGAACAGTGGCGATCGACGGCATCGATACGGCGCCGGGCTTCGAGAGCGCGCACCGGTGGTTCGCCTCGAGCGTCTGGTCGCCCTACGACTTCAAGGTGAAGGTGATCTGGTGGCTGGCGCTCACCGTCATCGGCGCGTGGCTGCTCGCGCGCACGCGCTTCGGCAACTGGATCTACGGCGTCGGCGGCGACCCGGTCGCCGCGCGCAACGTCGGCGTCCCGGTGGCGGGGACGAAGATCGCGCTCTTCATGCTGACCTCGACCACCGCTGCCCTGCTCGGGATCATCACCGCGATCGAGCTCCGCTCGATCCAGGCGAACGAGGGCGTCGGCAGGGAGTTCATCTTCATCATCGCCGCCGTCGTGGGCGGCTGCCTGCTCACCGGCGGCTACGGCTCGGTGATCGGCGCCGCCTTCGGCGCGGCCATCCTCGGCATGGCCGCGATCGGCATCATCCTCTCGCAGTGGGACAGCAACTGGGTCTACGCCTTCCAGGGCGTGATCCTGATGCTGGCGGTGATGCTGAACGCGGCGATCCGCAGCCGCGCGGCGAGGGCCCGCTCGCGATGAGCGAGAGCGGCGCCCACCTGCTCGAGGCGCGCGGCATCTCGAAGTTCTACGGCAACGTCGTGGCGCTGAAGGACATCACAGCCCACGTCGACGCGGGCGAGGTGACGTGCATCCTCGGTGACAACGGCGCGGGGAAGTCGAGCTTCATCAAGATCCTCTCGGGCGTCCACCAGGCGGACGAGGGCAGCCTGCACGTGGCGGGCGAGGAGGCGCGCTTCTCCTCCCCCCGCGACGCGCGGGCGCGGGGCATCGCGACCGTCTACCAGGACCTCGCGATGATCCCGCTGATGTCGATCTGGCGCAACTTCTTCCTCGGCGCCGAGCCGAGGAAGGGGTTCGGTCCGCTCCGCTGGTTCGACGTCTCGCTCGCGCGGGAGACGGTCCGGGAGCAGCTCGACGAGATGGGGATCGACATCCGGGATCCCGACCAGCCCGTCGGGACGCTCTCGGGCGGCGAGCGCCAGTCCGTGGCGATCGCGCGCGCGGTCTACTTCGGCGCGAAGGTGCTGATCCTCGACGAGCCCACCTCGGCGCTCGGCGTGAAGCAGGCGGGCGTCGTTCTCAGGTACATCCTGCAGGCGCGCGACCGCGGCATCGGCGTCGTCTTCATCACGCACAACCCGCATCACGCCTACCCGGTCGCGGATCGGTTCGTGATCCTGAACCGCGGCGCGAGCCTCGGCACCTTCGCCAAGGGCGAGATCGACCGCCAGGAGCTGGTGCGCCTGATGGCGGGCGGGCGGGAGCTGGTCGAGCTGGAGCACGAGCTCGAGGCGATCCAGGCGGAGGTCACCTGAGGCTCCGTGGCGACGACGGATCGGGCGCCGGCCCGACCCTGCCTCGTCAGACCCACGCGAGGTAGCGCTCGCACACGGTCGTGACGAGCTCGCGCGCCGGCACGCGCTCGAGCGCGGGGTTGATCACCTCGACCTCGATCGGCCCCGCGTAGCCTGCCGCCTCGACGAGGCCACGGATCCTGCGCAGGTCGATCACGCCGTCCCCCATCAGGCCACGGCCGGCAAGCAGGTTCGTCGTCGGAACGAGCCAGTCCGAGACGTGGTAGCCGAGGATCCTCCCGGCGCACCGCGCCACCTCCACGTCGAGATCCGGACTCCACCAGACGTGGTAGGCGTCGACGATCACGCCGACCCGCCCGGGGTCGAAGCGCTCGGCGAGCGCGATCGCCTCACCGAGGGTGACGACGACCGAGCGCTCCGCCGCCATCATGGGATGAAGCGGCTCGACTCCGAGCGAGACCCCGCACTCCGCCGCGAACGGCTCGAGCCGCTCGAGCCCCTCTGCGACCATCCGCCTCGCCGCGCCGAGGTCCCGATCGGGCGCCGGTCCGCAGACGAGCACCAGCACGTTCGCACCGAGCGCCGCTGCCTCCTCGACGGCTCGGCGGTTGTCCGCGTCGCGACGGCGGCGCGCCACGCCGTCCGCGGCCGGGAAGAAGCCGCCCCGGCAGAGGCCCGAGACCTGCAGCCCGGCCTCGCGCAGTAGCCGCGCGCTGCTGTCGAGACCGAGCTCCGCCACCTTCTCCCGCCAGGGCCCGATCCAGGAGATTCCGGCCTCGACGCACGTCTCGATCGCCTGCGGGAGCGTGAGCTGTTCGACCGTCTTGTCGTTGAGAC
>JACCZA010000144.1 GCA_013696185.1 Actinomycetota bacterium | reverse complement strand
GCGAGCGATCGCCCCCGCGGTCGAGAGCCAGAGCGAGATCGTGGCGAGCGAGGCGCCCGAGGTCGCGGAGGAGGACCCGGTAGAAGGGGTCGAGCCCGAGGAGGTGCGCAGTGCGGCCCCGCCCGCGCGCTACGGCGGAGTCGTCGGCATTGCAATGGGGTACCTGGGCACGCCCTACAGGTGGGGGGGCTCGTCGCCCTCGACCGGCTTCGACTGCTCGGGCTTCATCATGTACGTCTACGCGCAGATCGGCGTGTCGCTGCCGCACAACGCGGCAGCGCAGTACGGGCTCGGGAGCCCGGTCTCGAAGGACGCCCTCGAGCCGGGCGACCTCGTCTTCTTCGACGGGCTCGGACACAACGGGATCTACATCGGTGGCGGGCAGTTCATCCACTCGCCGCACACCGGCGACGTCGTCAAGATCTCGGGGCTCGGAGACAGCTGGTACGCGTCGACCTACGTCGGCGCCCGCCGCCTCTGACTCGTACCTACGCTCGGTTCGCCGCGTAGGATCCGGCGCGTGCGCATCCGGGCCTCCCGTGGCGGCGCACGCCGTCTCACCGGCTCGGCTCGCGGTCTGCTGCTCGTGCTCGCGGCGGCGGCAGGCGTCCTCGCCGTGCTGGCGGCCGCCCTCGTGGGCCTGCTCCCGGGGGAGACCGTCGAGGAGACAGGACTTCCGGCCTCGCAGGACGAGGGGCCCGTTCACGTTCACGGGCTCGGCATCGACCCGCGGGACGGAGCGCTCTTCATCGCCACGCATACGGGCCTGTTCCGGGCAGGTGCGAGGGAGAGCACTGCCCGGCGCGTCACCGATCGCCACCAGGACACGATGGGATTCACCGTCGTCGGGCCGAACCGCTTCCTCGGCTCGGGTCACCCCGATCTGCGCGAGGCGCGCGAACGGCACCTGCCGCCCCTGCTCGGGCTGGTCGAGTCGAGGGACGCCGGCCGCAGCTGGACGCCGGTCTCGCTGCTCGGACAGGCGGACTTCCACGTGCTGCGCTCGACCGCGAGGCGCATCTACGGGTACGACGCCACCCACGGGGTCCTGCACGTCAGCCGTGACCGGGGGAGAACCTGGACGAAGTACCGATCGCCTGCGCCCCTGATCGACCTCGCTGCACACCCCTCGCAGAGCGGGCGCATCGTCGCCTCCACGCCACGCGGCCTCTTCGAGTCGAGCGACGACGGTCGCAGCTGGAGCGCGAGAGGGGGCGGTGCCGGTCTGCTCGCGTGGCGCACAGCCGCGCGTCTCTACCTCGTGACTGCTGACGGTCGGGTGTCCACGAGCTCCGACGCGGGTCGGCGCTGGCGGCAGCTCGGTGCGATCGGAGGCGAGCCCGTAGCCTTGACGGCGAGCGGCCGGAGCGGGCTCTACGCCGCCCTCCACGACGGCACGATCATGCGCTCCGGCGACGGGGGACTGACGTGGCGGACCCGGTTCACCGCCTCCTGATCGCCGCTCCCCGCGGCCGCCGCGCGCTTCAGGCGTAGAGCGAGGCGATCTGGGCGGCGAAGTGCTCCTCGCACGCCCGCCGCTTGAGCTTGAGCGTGGGCGTCACCTCACCCTCCTCTGCCGAGAAGTCGCGCGGCAGGATGGCGAAGCGCTTGATCTGCTCGAAGCGCGAGAGGTCGCGGTTGACGCCGTCGACGACGCCCTGCACGAGCGCCTCGACTCGAGGGTCTGCAGCAAGCTCCGGTAGATCCGCCGACGCGCCGTTCGCGGCAGCCCACCTCCGTGCCTCGACCTCGTCGAGCGTGATCAGGGCGACGAGGTACTTGCGGCGATCGCCCACGACGAGCGCCTGGGAGACGAGGGTCGCGCTCTTCAGCGCGTTCTCGAGGTTCTGGGGCGCCACGTTCTTGCCGCCCGCGGTGACGATGATGTCCTTCTTGCGGTCCGTGATCGTGAGGAAGCCGTCCCCGTCGAGCTCCCCGATGTCGCCCGAGCGCAGCCAGCCGTCGGGGGTCAGCACCTCGGCCGTTGCGGCCTCGTCCTTCAGGTACCCGGCGAACACCGTCTCGCTGCGGATCAGGATCTCGCCGTCGTCGTCGATCCTGAGCTCGAAGCCGGGGATGGCCGGGCCGACCGTCCCGAACCGCATCGCGCCGGGCCGGTTGACCGTGCACGCGGTCGTGCACTCGGAGAGCCCGTACCCCTCGACGATCGTGATGTCCAGGCTGTGGAAGAACTCGGCGATCTCGCGTGCGAGCGGGGCGCCGCCCGAGATGCCGGAGCGGAGCCTGCCGCCGAGGCGCGCCTTCACCCGTGAGTAGACCAGCCGATCGGCGAGGCGGTGCTGGAGCGCGAGCCCGCGTGGCAACGGCCTACCTCTGAGCTTGTACGGGCTCGCACGGCGGCCCACCTCGAGCGCCCAGTCTCCGATCCGCCCCTGAAGGCCGGCGGAGCTCTCGAGCGAGCTTCGCACCGCCGTGTAGACCTTCTCGTAGACGCGAGGCACGCTCGGGAAGACTGTCGGGCGCACCTGCGGCAGCGCCTCGCCCACGCGCAGGGGGTCCGCGAGGAAGGCGAGGGTGAAGCCGACGTACGGCCCCGACAGGTGCATCAGCCGACCGAAGTTGTGCGCGAGCGGCAGGTAGAGCAGCATCGTGTCGCCCGGGAGCGTGGAGCCCTCCAGCGCAGCGGTCAGCGCGGCCATCGCGTAGTAGTTGCGGTGCCGGATCATGCACGCCTTCGGCGGACCGGTCGTCCCCGACGTGTAGAGGTAGGTGAAGAGGTCCTCCTCGCTCACGGCTTCGGAGGCTCGCTCGAGCGCGTGCGGATCCTCCTCCCGGTACGCGCGTCCGCGGGCGGCCAGCCCGTCGAGCTCCGCGAAGGAGACGACGTGCTGCAAGCCGGGGGCGGCTGCGCGGACCTGCTCGACCTTCGCGCGCTGGGCCTCGTCCTCGACGACGACGGCGATCGCATCCGAGTGGCCGAGGACGTAGCCGACGTCCTTCGGCGAGCTGTTCGCGTAGACGGGCGCCACGACCGCGCCCACGAGTGCGCAGGCGAAGTCGACCTGCGCCCAGTCGAGGCTCGTCGAGCCGAGGATCGCGACGCAGTCGCCCTTGCGCAGGCCGAGTGCCAGGAGGCCGTTCGCGAGCTCGTCGACGCGGCGGGCCGCCGCCTCCCACGAGACGGGAGTCCAGCCGGACTCCGTCTCGACGAGGTAGGCGGGCGTGGCGGCGGGATTGTCCGCGGCCGCGCGCCAGAGCGCTCCGATCGTCCGCTCACGCCCGTACCTGGGGCCTGCCGCCGGTCGGGCTGCCACCTCGGTCGCCACGCTCGCAGCCTAGAGACAACCGGGCGGGAAGGGAAGCGGCGCGGCGGAGAGAAAGCCCTGCTCGCGGCCGGGAACAGGCCCGTGACCACTACACTCGAGGTGTCATGCGCACGATCTGGAACGGCTCGCTCAGCTTCGGCCTCGTCAACATCCCGATCGGGCTTGCGCTCGCGACCCAGCGCTCGGACGTCTCGTTCCGCACGCTGCACCGCGAATGCGGCACGCCGATCAAGCAGAAGCGCTACTGCCCCTTCCACGACCGGGACGTCGACCCGGACGAGCTCGTGAAGGGCTGGGAGGTGGCGAAGGGTCAGTTCGTGCTCGTCGAGGACGAGGATCTCGAGTCGGTCGCGCTGCAGCGGTCGCAGTCGATCGACATCGTCCGCTTCGTCGAGCTCGACCAGGTCGATCCCGTCTACTTCGACCGCACGTACTACCTCGCGCCCGCCGGCGCGACCGCCCAGCGCCGCCCGTACGTGTTGCTGCTCGCGGCGATGCGAGAGACGGGCATGGCGGCGATCGGGAAGTTCGTCCTCTGGGGCAAGGAGAATCTCTGCCTGATCCGGCCGCACGGCGACTCGCTCGCGCTCGAGACGCTCTTCTTCGCCGAGGACGTGCGCTCCCGCGCCGAGATCGAAGAGGCGGTGCAGGAGACCGAGGTGAAGAAGCCGGAGCTCGAGCTCGCGCGCCAGGTGATCGCGAGCCTCGTCGGCGAGTTCGATCCCTCGGAGTTCGAGAACGAGTACCGGCGCGAGCTCCAGACGATGCTGGACGCCAAGCTGGCCGGCGAGGTGATCGCCAGGCCGGAGCCCGTGCCCGAAGCGCCGGTCGTCGACCTGCTCGAAGCGCTGAAGCGGAGTGTCGCGGAGGCGAAGAAGGGGCGACCCACGGCGAGCTCGTCGGCCGAGGGAGCCAAGCCGAAGCCGAAGGGCTCGGCCCGTTCGCGCGCGAAGAAGCCGGCCGCGAAGAGCGCCTAGCGCCCGCCGCTAGCCTCGCTGCGCCGGCTCGGCTCCGATCGCCTGCAGCTGGGCCTGGAAGAGGGTCTTGTCGATCTTCCCCTGATAGATCGGCACGCCCTCCTGGACGCAAACGCGAATGACTTCCTGCCGGTCGATGCCGAGCTCCTCGGACAACTCCTCGGGCGTCAGGTGGTTGGCCACGGTCTCCTCCTTCGCGTAGGCGCAGAAAAGCCCGCCGGCAGAATGCGGACGGGCTCGCTGGAACGCTCGCTGGTCGAACTCGCGGGTGTCAGAGGGCCCGCACCCTCGAAGTGCTCATCGGCTCGAAGCATAGTCCCGGTGCCCGACGGACGCAAAGGCCGAACCGGCAGGCCGACGAGCACCGCGCGGCCTACGCTTGGCACCGTGTCGACCACGTCGCTCACGGGCTTCGAGGAACGCTTCGCCGACGTGAAGGCGGTGCGCCTGCGCTACTTCGTCGGCGGGGCGGGACCGCCGCTCGTGCTCGTCCACGGCTTGACGGGAGCCGCCTCCAACTGGGCGGAGCTGGCGCCCCGCCTCGCTCGCACGAGACGGGTGCTCGTGCCCGATCTGCCGGGGCACGGCGGCTCGGCGCCGCTGCCCGCCGCCCCCAACCTCGACGCCTACGCCGAGCGGGTGCACGCCCTCGCCCAGCGCGAGGCGATGCTGCCCGCCCCGCTCGTGGGCCACTCGCTCGGAGGCCTCGTCGCCCTCCGGCTGGCCCTTCGCCACCCGGGTGACGTGACGGGAGTCGTCCTCGCCGCCGCCGCCGGGATCGCCTCGACGACTCGCTCGGCCGAGTTCTGGATCTCCCTCTTCGGCCTCGTGCGACCGGGGCGGCTCGTCGCGCCTTTCCGCGAGCGGATCGCGCGGTATCCCGCCCTGCGGCGGGCGGTCTTCACGCGCTGGGAGCTCTCGGATCCAGCCTCGCTGTCGGCGCGCTCGGTCGAGGGCTTCCTGGCGGGCCCTCCCCTCCACACCGACGTCGTGAGTGCCGGACAGGTGCTCGTCCGCGACGATCCCCGCCTCGACCTCGAGGGCGTGCGGTGTTCCTGCCTCGTGCTCTGGGGAGCTCGCGACCGCCAGGTGCCGATCGACGACGCCTTCGAGTACGCCCGCCGCCTCCGGGCCCCCCTGCGCACGATCGCCGATTGCGGCCACCTCCTGATCGGCGAGCGCCCCGAGGCGTGCGCCGATGCGATCGTGTCGTTCCTACACTGGATTCGGGAGGTCGACGAAGCTCCAGTCGAGCCCGAACCGCTCGGCTAGGCGCGCGGCGAGCGCCTGCACGCCGAAGCGCTCTGTCGCGTAGTGGCCGCCGGCGACGAGGGTGATCCCGAGCTCACGTGCCGTGTGCAGGCTCGGCTCCTCCGGCTCGCCGGTCAGGAGCAGGTCGTACCCCTCGCGCGCGGCCTGGACGAGGTCGTGCCCCGCGGCGCCCGTCGAGATCGCGACACGCCGCACCTCGGACGGCCCTCCGGCGAAGACGAGCGGCTCGCGCTCGAGCAGCGACCCGACGTCCTGGACGAAGCGCTCGAGGGCGAGCGGATGCGCCAGCCTCCCGCCCAGGCCGATACCGGCGAAGGCGCGGTCCGGCTCGACTCCCAGCCGGCGCGCGAGCTGGGCGTTGTTGCCGAGCTCCGGGTGCGCGTCGAGCGGCAGGTGGTAGGCGGCGAGCGTCAGCTCCGCCTCGAGCAGCACGCGCAGGCGACCGCCCAGCCGTGCGTCGACCACGAGCGGCTCGTTCCGCCAGAAGAGGCCGTGGTGCACGAGCACGAGCTGAGCGCCACGGGCGGCCGACTGCTCGAAGAGCTCGCGCGAGGAGGAGACGCCGCACGCGATCGCCCGCACCTCGCTCGCCCCCAGCACCTGCGCTCCCGCCGGCCCGTACTCCGGATACGAGGCGGCGTCCAGGAGCTCGTCCGCATACGCGAGAAGCTCGTCGCGGTCGGCCACGCCTCGATCGTAGTGGCCTCCCCGCGTGGTGGCTACGAGCGCGCCGTCGCGCCGGCGAACGGCGTCTCCTGCCCGCCCGGCGCCTCGTCTCGCGCGGACAGGAACTGCACGCTGCTCGCGACGACCTCGACGGCGCTCCGGCGCTTGCCGTCGGCGTCCTCCCAGCTGCGGCTGCGCAGGCGCCCGTCGACCGCGACGCGCTTGCCCTTCGCGAGGAACCGTGAGCAGACCTCCGCCTGCTTGTTCCAGGCCGACACGCGCACGAAGTCCGCACCCCCGGCCCCGCCGGGACGGTCGATCGCGACGAGGAATCGCGCCACGCGCTTGTCGTCGGCGAGCTCGCGCAGCTCGACGTCCGTCGCGAGGTCGCCGATCAGCGTCACCACGTTCATCCTGCTCCTCCTCTCGTTGCCGTGGACGACAACGTAGCGGCGCGCGGGTCGCCGAATTGTGACGAGTCCGTCGCGACTTCGAGGCGGACGACGGGCACGGGCGCGGCTCGGGTCGAGCCGGTACCCTTCGGCGCTCGGGGTGTGGCGCAGCCTGGTAGCGCGCTCCGTTCGGGTCGGAGAGGTCCCCAGTTCGAATCTGGGCACCCCGATTGCCCGCGGGGGAACGCCAGGGTTCCCCCGCCCGCTTGCACTCGGCGCACCACAGGCATAGCGATCCCGTTCGGCTCGGTGAGTCGGGAGCGCGACCGTCGCGCGCTATCCTCGCGGGCGTGTCCGACCGGCTCCGCGTCGCCTGCGTCCAGCTCACGAGCGGGCCCGACAAGTCGGCGAACCTCGAGCGCGCGGAGTCCCTCGTCGCGCGGGCCGCCTCGACGGGGGCCGACGTCGTCGTCCTGCCCGAGAAGTGGAACGCGATCGGCGGCGCCGAGGTGCTGCACGCCGCCTCGGAGGTGCTCGAGGAGGGCGAGTCCTTCGAGGCGATGCGCCGCTGGGCGCGCGGCTATGGCATCACCCTCGTCGGCGGCTCGATCACCGAGCGCCGCCCGGGGCGCGAGAAGCTCTCGAACACGAGCCTAGTCTTCGCCGCCGACGGTGAGCTCGCCGCCGTCTACCGCAAGATCCACCTCTTCGACGTGGAAGTGGGCGGCCAGGTCTACCGCGAGTCGGAGGCGGAGGAGCCGGGCTCCGAGCCGGTCGTCTCGCCGGGCCCCGAGTGGCCCCTCGGCCTCTCCATCTGCTACGACCTCCGCTTTCCCGAGCTCTACCGCATCCTGGCGCTCGAGGGGGCGCTCCTCGTGACCGTGCCGGCCCACTTCACGCTCCACACGGGGAAGGACCACTGGGAGCTCCTCCTGCGCGCCCGGGCCGTCGAGAACCAGCTCTACGTCGCCGCCGCCGCGCAGATCGGGCAGACCCTCCCCGGGCGCCCGCCGAGCTACGGGCGCTCGATGATCGTCGATCCCTGGGGGCTCGTCCTCGCCCAGGCGCCCGATGAGGAGACCGTGATCTCGGCCGAGCTCGACCGCGGGAGGCTCGAGGACGTCCGTGCACGGCTGCCGTCGCTCGCCCACCGCCAGGAGGCTGCATACCGCTGGCCGCAGCCGGTGTGAGGCCCCGCGCGGTCCTCTTCGACGTCGACTTCACGCTCGTCAAGCCCGGAGCCGACCTCGGCCCGGAGGGCTATCGCAGGCTCGGCGAGCGATACGGGCTGACGATCGCCCCCGAGCGCTACGGCGAGGCTCGCGAGCAGGCGCTCCGCCATCTGCAGCGGCACCCGGAGCTCGAGCACGACGACGAGATCTGGATCGCCTTCACCGAGCGGATCATCCGCGGGATGGGAGGTGAGGCGGAGGGCGCTCGTGCCTGCGCCGAGGAGATGACGCGCGCGTGGGAGCACCACGCGAACTTCGATCTCTACGAGGACACGCTGCCGGTGCTCGAGGAGCTTCGCCGCCACGGGCTCAGGCTCGCGCTCGTCTCGAACACGGGGCGGAATCTCGAGGAGTTCGTCGCGCACCACCGGCTCGATGTCGACGCCGCCCTCGGCTCGCGCACGCACGGCAGGACGAAGCCGAGCCCGAGCATCTTCAGGGCGGTGCTCGAGCTGCTCGACGTCGCGCCCGAGGCCGCCGTCATGGTCGGGGACTCGCTGGAGGACGACGTCGAGGGGGCGCGCGCGCTCGGCATGCGAGCGTTCCTGCTCGACCGGGAGGATCGCCATCCCGAGATCGAGGACCGGCTGCCCACCTTGCTCGCGCTGCCGGCGGCGCTCGGGCTCGAGCGGCCCGGCTGAGCTTCGCCTCAGCGGCAGACCGACACTCCCGCTCGCACGAGGCCGAACCCCCAGAGCTGCTCGTCGAGGACGTAGAAGGCGGTGATCGTCGTGCCGCTCGCGACCGTGAGCGCGGTCAGCCGCTCGCTGCAGGTGAAGCGCCCGACGGGTCGGTACAGGCTCGTCACGCGCGCCGAGGTGTCGCCGAGTCGCAGGCCCCTGGTCGTCCGCCAGCCGGGCGGCGACCACAGCGTGAACACGGCCACGACCCTGCCGTTCAGGAGCTCGACGCCGGCTCCCTGGGGTTGGAAGGGGCGCAGGTTGAAGTACCACGTCGTCCCCGAGCACGAGCGGCAGCGGCCGAAGCGGGAGCCCCAGATCGCCTTCACCTCCGCGGCGGCCGCACCCAGCTCGATGCCGCCGAGGCTGCGTCCCGGCACGAGCACGCCCGCCCGCGGGAGGGCGGCGTCCGCCGAGCCGGCGAGCGCGAGTGCGGCGAGCAGCGGGACCAGGCGCACGCGGCGAGCGTAGATGCTTCGACGGGGGAGCCGGCAGCGTCTCGCGCACGTGACGGAACGCTCTATCCTCGGCCGGAGATGCAGCTCTGTGCCGCGTGTGGAGCGCGCAACGAGGCGTCCTCGCGCTTCTGCTCCGACTGCGGGGGCGCCCTCGTCCTCGCGTGCCCCGAGTGCGGCGAGGCGCTTCCGTCCCCCGCGCGCTTCTGCCCGTCCTGCGGCGCGCCGGTCGGCGAGAGTCGGCGCAGCGGCACGGAGCGCAAGGTGGTCACCGTGCTCTTCGCCGACCTCGTCGACTCGACGGGTCTCGGCGAGCGCGCCGACCCCGAGGACGTGGCGGAGACGCTCGGCCCGCTCTTCGAGACCGTGCGGGCGGAGCTCGAGCGCCACGGCGGCACGGTGGAGAAGTACATCGGCGACGCCGTGATGGCGCTGTTCGGCGCTCCGATCGCCCACGAGGACGACCCGGAGCGCGCGGTCCGCTGCGCGCTCGCGATCCGAGACACCGTGGCCGGGCGCGGTGCCGGGAGCCGGCTGCGCATCGGCGTGAACACGGGCGAGGCGCTCGTGGCGCTCGGAGCCCGGCCCGGCGCCGGGCAGGGCATGGCCACCGGCGACGTCGTCAACACCTGCTTCCGCCTGCAGGAGGCGGCGGAGGCGAACGCCGTCCTCGTCGGCGAGGTCACCTATCGGGCCACGTGCGGCGCGATCGAGTACGAGCCGCACGCGCCGATCCGGGCCAAGGGCAAGGTGGAGCCCGTCGCTGCGTGGGCTGCCGTCTCAGCGAGAACCGCCCTGCCGGCCGACGACTTCCGACCGCCGCGGACGGCGCTTGTCGGCCGCAGGCGGGAGCTGTCGCTCCTGCACGACGCGCTCGCGCGCGCACGGCAGGAGTCCTCGCCGCAGCTCGCGACCGTGATCGGCGTTCCCGGCATCGGCAAGACGCGGCTGGTCTGGGAGCTCGGCCGGGCGCTCGCGGACGACCCGCGCCCCCTCGTCTGGCTCCGAGGGCGCTGTCTTCCCTACGGCGAGGGGGTCGCCTTCTGGGCGCTCGGCGAGCTCGTGAAGGCGGAGGCGGGGATCCTCGAGAGCGACCGGGCAGCCGAGATCGAGCGCAAGCTGGCGGCTGCGATCGAGCGCGTCGAGACCGACGCCGAGGAGGGACGCTGGCTCGCCGGGCACCTGCGGGTACTCGTCGGACTCGAGCGGGACGAGCGGCCCGAGCAGGGAGGCGAGGAGGCCTTCGCCGCCTGGCGACGCTTCCTCGAGCTCCTCGCCGAGCGGGGCCCCCTCGTGCTCGTGCTCGAGGACCTGCACTGGGCCGACGACGGCCTGCTCGACTTCGTCGACTCCCTCGTCGACTGGGTCAGCGGCGTGCCGCTGCTCGTTCTCTGCACCACGCGACCGGAGCTGCTCGCGCGCCGGCCCGGGTGGGGCGGCGGCAAGCGCAACGCCGTCGCGATCTCCCTCGGCGCCCTCTCGGGGGAGGAAACCGGCAGGCTGCTCGCGCTCCTCCTCGACCAGCGGCTCCTGCCCGGCGAGCTCCGGGCGCCCCTGCTCCAGCGCGCCGACGGCAACCCGCTCTATGCGGAGGAGTACGTGCGCATGCTGGTCGACCGCGGCACCTTGCGCCGCGAGGGCGCCGGCTGGCGGCTCGACGAGCGGATCGACTCGACCCTGCCACTGTCCCTCCAGGCGATCGTCGCGGCGCGGCTCGACGCCCTCGAGCCGGCCGACAAGGCGCTCCTGCAGGACGCGGCGGTGATCGGCGCACGCTTCTGGAGCGGTGCCCTCTCGGCGCTCGGCGGGCGAGAGCGCACCGAGGCCGAGAGCCGCCTGCGCACGCTCGAGCGACGGGAGCTCGTCCACCGTGTGCGCGCGTCCTCCGTCTCGGGGGAGCAGCAGTACGCGTTCGGTCACGTCCTCCTCCGGGACGTCGCCTACAACGAGCTGCCGCGGGCGAGCCGCGCAGACAAGCACCGGCGCGCGGCGGCCTGGATCGAGGGGCTCGGACGCGCCGACGACCACGCGGAGCTCCTTGCCCACCACTACGAGCAGGCGCTCCGGTTCGCCCGGGCCGCTGGCCAGGAGGACGCCGTGCCATGGCTCGAGGAACGGGCCCGGCACGCGCTCGCCGAGGCGGGGGAGCGGGCGGCGTCCCTGAACGCGTTCCCCTCGGCCGCGCGGCTCCTCGTGGCGGCGCTCGAGCTCTGTCCGCCGGACGATCCGGCGCGGCCTCGCCTGCTCCTGCGACTCGGGCGCGCGCGCTTCCACGCGGAGGAGGCGGGCTTCGAGATCCTCGAGGAGGCGTGCGAGGGCCTGCTCGCCGCCGGCGATCGATCCGCCGCGGCCGAGGCGGAGGCGATGCTCTACACGCTGCTCTCGAACCGCGGCGAGCCGGAGGCCGCCGAGGCCCACATCCGCCGGGCGGCCGAGCTGCTCGAGGGCACGCCACCCTCGCGAGCCGGCACGTTCGTCCTCGTCTGCCTCGCGAGCTTCCACCTCCGCGCCGACGACAACGACGTAGCCATCCGCGTCGGCCGCGAGGCGGTGGCCGCGGCCGAGGCGCTCGGGCTCGAGGACAGGGCGCTGATCGCACTTTCGACGCTCGGCGCGGCGCGGATCGCCGGCGGCGATCTCGGCGGCATCGGCGACCTCGAGCGGAGCATCGAGCTCGCCGAGCGGATCAACTCCCCCGAGGCGGCGCTCGGCTACCTGCGCCTCGCGGAGACGGAGGCGCAGCAGGGGCGCCTCGGGCGGCGGCTGGAGGCCCACGCCCACGCCCGGCGTGTGGCCGAGCGGTTCGGGCTCGCGCGGCACATCCGCTGGCTCGAGGGCGAGCTCGTGGCCGAGTACTACTGGGGCGGGCACTGGGACGGCGCGCTTCGCGTCGCCGACGACTTCGTCGCCGAGTCGGCCGGCGGTACACCGCACTACCTCGAGAGCTTCTGCCGCGGTCTGCGCGGACGCATCCTGCTCGCCCGCGGCGACCTCTCGGGGGCGCTGAGCGACGCGGAGCGTGGGCTCGAGCTCGCCCGCCGCGCCCGGGACCCGCAGCTCGTGCTCCCGGCGCT
>JACCZA010000133.1 GCA_013696185.1 Actinomycetota bacterium | reverse complement strand
AGGTACGCCGACGCGAGGGCACTCGCGTCGAGGGCGAGCTCGGGCTCGTCGTGCGTGCGGGCGACCTCTCCGCCCTCGAGCCGCCAGCGGCCGTCGTTCCACGGGCAGAACACGTCGGAGACACTGATCACGAGGCTCCCGTCTCCCGCGTAGCCGCGCCCCTCGAGCGCCGCGCCGACGTCGATGAGCCGCACCCAGAGCGCGTCCTCGAGCCGGAAGTGCAGCCGCCGCGGCTCGGGCACGAGCAGCAGCAGCGGATGGTCGACGGGCAGGAGCGACGCCGTCACGCTCTGCATCCAGTCGACGTCGAGGAGGAAGCGCCAGAGCGCCCGCGTCGCCTCGGCCGTCGTGCCCACCGCCTCGACCACGTCGACGGAGCCGGTGGAGCTGCCGTGCTCCCACGCGGGCTTGAGCCGGTAGAGCGCATAGGCGGCGGGCTCGCCGTCCCACTCGAGCAGGATCCGGGTCAGCTCCCCGGCGCCGCGCCGGCGCGACTCGGAGTCGTCGAGCGTGCGCACGTCCCACCAGTCGCGCGTCCGCGAGACCATGCCCGGCGTCTCGCGTGCGATCGCGTCGAAGAGCGGAGGGAACAGCTCGAGCGCCTCCTCCCGATCGACCATGCGCGCGCTGTGGCCGGGCTCGACCGCGAACCTCCCGTGCTCGCGCCGCACGTCGAGGCTGCCGCTCAACGAGGCGAGCCCGTAGCCGAAGCGCCCGTAGATCGCCCCCTCGGAGGCCCAGAGCGCTGCGACGGGCTCACCGCCCGCGTGGGCGGCGTCGAGCTGGGCTCGCATCATCGAGGTCAGGATGCCGCGCCTGCGATGCGTGGGCAGGACGCCGACGACCGTGACCCCGGCGGCCGGGACGCTGCCGCCGGGCACGGACAGGGCGAAGGGAAACGCGCCCGCTCCGCCGACGATCGCGCCGTCGTCGCGGGCGGCGTGCACCCGCTCGGCCGGCAGCACGCGCTGGATCCAGGCGGTGCTCTCGTCGGTCGGCGCGCGCCCGAAGTAGTGCCAGATCGGGGCGAGCGCGGGCACGAGCTCGCCCGGCTCGCAGGACCGCACCTCGACGGCCATCAGCCGAGCTTCTCGAGCGGCGCGTAGTCGAGTACGAGGCGGCGCTCGCTGCCGTCCTCGGCGAAGCGCACGGTCACGATCCCGCCCGGCTCGATCCGCGTCACGACGCCCTCTCCGAGCGATCCGTGTCGCACGTTGTCGCCGGTCGCGAGCGCGGGCAGGTCCTCGCGTGGAGCGATCGCCGAGGCCTTCGGCGCGCCGTAGCTCGACCACGAGGCGGGCCGCAGGCGCTCGCGCTCCACCCCGCCCTCGGGCAGCTCGTCGAGGAAGCGCGACGGCAGGTTGTAGTCGCGCCGGCCCCAGAGCGAGCGCGAGGCGGCATGCGTGACGCAGAGGCGCTCCATCGCGCGCGTCATCCCGACGTAGCAGAGCCGCCGCTCCTCCTCGATCCCCTGCTCCTCGATCGAGCGGCTGTGCGGGAAGATGCCCTCCTCCATGCCGATCAGATAGACCGCGCGGAACTCGAGCCCCTTCGCGTTGTGCAGGGTCATCAGCGTGACGAGGTTGCCCTCGCCGCGGATCGCGTCCTGCTCCGAGAAGAGCGAGATGTCCTGGAGAAAGCCCGACAGGCTGGGCTCGGACGCCGAGTTCGCGTACTCCTGCGCGACGCCGACGAGCTCCTGCAGGTTCTCGAGCCGGCCCTGCGCCTCGACCGTCCGCTCGGCCTCGAGCGCCTCGCGGTAGCCGGTGCGCTCGAGCACCCGCTCGATCAGCTCGGCGACGTCGAGCTCCTGTGCCCCCGCCTGGAGCGACTGCAGGAGCGTGTGGAGACCGCGGATCGCCTTCAGCGGGGAGCCGAAGACGCCCGCCTCCTCGGGCGTGCCGAGCGCCTCCCAGAGCGAGGTGCCGAGGGCGTCGGCGTGCACCTGCAGGCGCGCGAGCGACGCGTCGCCGATACCGCGCCGCGGACGGTTCGCGATCCGCTGCAGCGAGACGGCGTCGAAGGGGTTGTCGATCGCCTGGAGGTAGGCGACGGCGTCCTTGATCTCCGCCCGCTCGTAGAAGCGCGGGCCGCCGATCACCTGGTAGGCGATCCCCTGGCGCACGAGCACGTCCTCGAGCACGCGTGACTGGGCGTTCGTGCGGTAGAAGACCGCGACCTCGGTGGCGGAGTACCCCTGCTCGACGAGGCCGGCGATCCCCGCAGCGACGAAGCGCGCCTCGGCGTGCTCGTCCTCGACCTCGATCACGCGCACCGGCTCTCCGTCGCCGAGCTCCGACCAGAGCCGCTTCTCCTTGCGCTCGCGGTTATGCGAGATGACGGCGTTGGCGGCTCCGAGGATGGCGTTCGTCGAGCGGTAGTTCTGCTCCAGCGAGACGGTCCGCGTCTCGCCGAAGTCGCGCTCGAACTCGAGGATGTTGCGGATGTCGGCGCCGCGGAAGGCGTAGATCGACTGGTCGGGGTCGCCGACGGCGCAGACGTTCCGGTGCTGCTCGGCCAGGAGCCTGAGCAGCCGGTACTGGGCGTGGTTCGTGTCCTGGTACTCGTCCACGAGGACGTAGCGGAAGGCCTTCGACCAGCGCTCGCGCGCGTCGGGGAAGCGCTCCAGCACCTCCACGGTGAGGTACAGGAGGTCGTCGAAGTCGACGGCGTTCGAGGCGTGCAGGCGCTTCTGATAGCGCTCGTACACCTCGGCCACCGTCTGGTCGTAGAAGGACGCGACTTGGGCGCGATGGGCCTCGGGCGAGACGAGCTGGTTCTTCGCGCGCGAGATCTGCGCGTGGATACCCCGCGGCACGAAGCGCTTGGGGTCGAAGCCCTCTTCCTCGAGGATGTTCTTCACGAGCCGGACCTGGTCCGCGCTGTCGTAGATGGTGAAGTTCGAGCGGTAGCCGAGCCGCGGTGCCTCGCGCCGCAGGATGCGGCCGCAGGCCGAGTGGAACGTCAGGATCCAGATCGCGCTCGCTGTCGCCCCGAGCAGATGCTCGAGGCGGCTCTTCATCTCCCCGGCCGACCGGTTCGTGAACGTGATCGCGAGGATCTCGTTCGGCTTCGCGCCGCAGGCGCGCAGGAGGTGCGCGACCCGGTAGGTGAGCACGCGCGTCTTGCCCGAGCCCGCGCCCGCGATCACGAGCAGCGGCCCCTCCGTCGTCAGCACGGCCTCCCGCTGGGCGGGGTTCAGCTCGGCGAGGTAGGTCTCCGGGGAGGCGGCGACTGCCACCGTCCGATGCTAGTCCACGGGGCGTCAGGCTCCCTTGCGATCGCGTCCGGATCGGTCAGGCCCACATGGGAAGGCGCCGGAGCGCCGGGGCGTCCTACCGGATGGGCAGCGGCTTCCCGGCCACGGCTGTGAGCACCTGCGCGGTCACCCAGACGGGCGTGACGGCGTAGCGGACGGAGTAGCGGTAGCTCCCGTCCGGACGGCGGAGGCGAGCGAGGTAGCGCAGGGCGGCCGGCGGGGCACGCTCGCCGGTGGCCAGGAGGGCCTGGATCGCCCAGGCGGTCGACTGCGCGTCCGAGCCTCGGCGCTCGGTCAGCTCGAAGCCGCCGTCGCGGTTCTGCAGCCTCCGCAGGAACGCCAGGCCCCGGCGGATCGGCAGGCCGCGCACGCCGGCCGCCTCGAGCGCCTGGATCGCGGCGGCCGTGTCGTTCGAGTCCGGTGCCCCAGCCCTCGCCCAGCTCCAGCCGCCGGAGCGGTGCTGCCGGGCGAGCAGGTACCTGACGGTCGCAGCCGGCACGGGCTCACCGGCCGCGCGGAGCGCGAGGATGCCCCAGATCGTCGAGTTGAGCGTCGCGCCGATCGAGCCGTCGGGGCGCCGGAGGGCCTGGACGCGCGCGACGAGCTCGGCGGGGCGCTCGCCGAGCGCGGCCCGGGCGACGAGGGTCAGCTCGACGTCCGTCTCGTCGCCCGGCTCGCCGCGGGCGAGGTAGGCGGCGCTCTCCTGCAGCTCAC
>JACCZA010000103.1 GCA_013696185.1 Actinomycetota bacterium | reverse complement strand
TACCGCGTCGCCCGCCATCTCGCCGGCTCGCGCGAGGAAGCGGAGGACCTGATGCAGGACGCCTACGCCCGCGCCTTTCGCAGCTGGCGCTCCTTCACGCCGGGAACGAATCTGCGCGCCTGGCTCCTGCGGATCCTGACGAATCTGAACATCGACCGCGGCCGCCGCAAGCAACGGACGCCGGACATGCAGCCGCTCGAGGCCGGCGACTACTACCTCGTCGATCGCCTGGAGGAGTCGGGTGGGCCCATCTCCGACGAGGAGCGGGTCGACGAGCGCCTTTCCCAGGACAGCATCGTCGAGGCGCTCGCGGAGGTACCGCACAACTTCAGAGACGTCGTCGTGCTCGTCGACATCGGCGACTTCAGCTACGCCGACGCCGCACAGATCCTCGACATCCCTGTTGGTACAGTCATGTCACGTTTGCATCGAGGTAGGCGGATCCTCAAGGGCCGTCTCGCAGAGGAGGCAGTTCCGGGTTGATCGTCGATTGCGAGAAGTGCGAGGAGCTGCTTCAGCCCTACCTCGATCGGGACCTCGACGAGGCTGAGCGAGCCGAGGCCGAGCAGCACCTGCGGGACTGCGCCTACTGCCGCCGTCGCTACCGCTTCGAGGTCGAGCTGCGCCGCTTCGTACGGCAATCGGTCGAGGAGCCGATGTCCCCGGCGCTGAAGCAGCGGCTCGCGTCGCTGCGGATCCCGCTTTAGCCGCCTCTCAGGCGCGCGGGAAGATCCGCCGGGGTGTCGACGTCGCCGGGCTCGCCCAGGTCGTCGCAGGGAACGAGCTCCGCCCGCAGGGCGCGAGCCCCCTCGTCCGGGATCGAGGCCCACGCCGCGCGGGCGATCACCACCGGATGGCTGCGCCGGCCGCAGTAGGTCGCCGCCACGACGGCCGCGCCGCTCGCACCCCAGGCGGCGAGCACCCGCTCGATCGCCGCGGGGGCGAGGTCCGGCCCGTCGGCCAGGACGACGAGAGCGGCTTCCGCCCCGGGGGGCAGCGCCTCCAGACCGCAGCGAAGCGATGCCCCCGGCCCGCGCTCCCAGTCCCTGCAGAGGACCGTCCGCGCGTCGGTCTCGACCTCGTGGGCGCCGAGCACGACGAGGACGTCGTCCACGGAACTCGCCCGCACCCGCTCCAGCACGGGCGCGAGCAACAGCCGCTGCTTGGGTGAGCCGAAGCGGCTCGCCGACCCGGCGGCGAGCACGATCGCCGGCAGCATCAGCGGATCGTGATGCTGCGGACCCGCACGCGCTCGGTCGGCCGCTCCGTCGTCGGATCGCCGAGCGCGCCGATCCGCTCCACGACGTCGAGGCCCGCCGTCACCTTGCCGAGGACTGCGTACTCGGGCGGCAGGCTCGTGTCCGGGCCGGTGACGACGAAGAACTGGCTGCCGGATGTCCCCGGCGGCTCGTCTCCCCCCTTCGCCATCGCGACGACCCCCTTCGTGTAGCGGGTGTCGGCCGGGGGCGGCTCGGTGACGCTGTAGCCCGGCCCGCCGGTTCCGGTCCCGGTCGGATCGCCGCCCTGGATCACGAAGCCCGGGACGATGCGATGGAAGGTCGTCCCGTCGAAGAAGTGCTTGCGGGCGAGCCGGATGAAGGAGCCCGTCGTGCCGGGGGCGGCGTCGCGCGCCAGACCGATCGTGAAGGTCCCATGGCTCGTGCGCACGACGGCGCGCGAACCCGCGGGCTCGGCGGATCGCGGCGCCGTGTCCGAGCCGGTCTCCTCCTGCTCGCCACCACACCCTCCCGCGACGAGGAGGAGCGAGAGCGCGAGGAGAGCGAGGAGCCGCATCAGGCGACGGCTGCGAGCGCCCGCCGGACGAGCGCGCGGGCAATCTCGAGCTTGTACGCCGTGCCCGGGAGGGGCGTGGCGCCGTCGAGCTCGTCCTCGGAGCGCAGGAGCCACGGGATCGGCGCGACGCCCGAGAGGGCGAGCGTGACCTGGCCGCCACGCCTCGCCGCCGCGACGCCGACGAGCGGGAAGGCCCAGCGCTGCCGCTCCATCGCCTTCAGGTAGACGCTCGCCTCGACCGCCGGCAGCTCGAGCTCGAGCATCAGCTCGTCGGGAGCGAGGGCGACGACTTCGCGGTCGTCTTAGGTCGGCAGTCGGTAGAGCTCCTCGAACGTCATCGTCCGCCGGTCGGTACTCAGACTCGCGCCGAGCGCGACGAGCTCCGCGGCCGGGTCGGAGG
>JACCZA010000040.1 GCA_013696185.1 Actinomycetota bacterium | reverse complement strand
GCCTTCTGGCCGTTCATCCCGACGGGCAAGGACGGGGCGCGCGACAACGCCGAGGAGCTCGAGTTGAAGGCGAAGCTCGAGCACGAGCTGCCGATCGAGCAGGACCTGAGCCGCTGGTTCGGGATGTTCGACGCGCCGCTGTAGCGTGACGCTGCTCGACGAGCTCGTTCCCTCGCCCGACTTCTCGGAGCGCCACTCGATCGCCGTCGCCGCTCCACCGGAGCTGGTCTACGAGGCGGTCAAGGCTGCGACGCCGGGCGAGATGCGCCTCGTCCGGCAGCTCTTCGCCATCCGCTCGCTCGGCTCGAAGCGCGGGTTGCCCGCGGAGAGAGGACGCTCGCTGCTCGAGCAGCTCGTCGAGTTCGGGTTCGCCGTGCTCGCCGAGGAGCCGGGCTCCGAGCTCGTCTTCGGGACGATCGACCAGCCGTGGAGGCTGCGCGGGGCCGAGTCCGTCGAGCTGGCCGGCGGGGAGGACTTCCGCCGCTTCGAGCGCCCAGGCTTCATCAAGGCCGCGGGCAACTTCGCCGTCCGTCCCCACGCGGGCGGAACGCTGCTCGAGACCGAGACGCGCGTGCTCGCCACCGACCCTGCGGCCCGGCGCAAGTTCGGTCGCTACTGGCGCGTGATCCGTCCCGGCAGCGGGTTGATCCGGCACAGCTGGCTGCGGGCTGCGAAGCGCCGCGCCGAGGCGAGCTCGCCCTCCTGAGTCTCAGCCGCAGCGGGCGCCGCTCGCGCACCGGCGCAGCACGCTCACGCGCGGCGGCGAGGATCGTCCACCCGGCCAGGCGAGCTCGAGGAGCGCCGACGACGTGTTGTTCGCGTAGTCGCTCTCGAGCAGCCGCCGGTCGCCGTTGACGCGGTGTACGAGCAGGTAGCGACCGGCCGGTAGCCCCGTCACGTCGATCCGCTGGCCCTCGAGCGTCGGGTCGTAGTCGTCGCCGTAGCCGACCGAGATCCCCTCGCCGACCGAGAGGAGGCCCGGTTCGTCGCGGCCGCACTCGCCGACGAGGACGGCCGCCGGCGGCTGGTTCGGCAGTCCCCGGCGCGCCCGGTAGCGGTCGCCGAGGCAGAAGCCGGTCTTCGCGTCGCGGCGCAGCGGGGCGCTCCCACCGATGCGGCGCAGCTCGTAGCGCTCGAAGGGCAGGAGGTGCCAGTGGCGATGCGTGGTCGAGTGCACGTAGCGAAGCGTCGCCTGCAGGCGGATCGTCCGGCTCCCCCCGTCTGTGCGCACCACGCTCTGGTCGACCGTCATCGTCTCGTCGGCCTCGCTCGGGCGGCGCCCGGTCAGGAGCAAGGGGCCCGCGCCGAGGTTGTCGACCGCCGAGCCGAAGCCCACGGCATAGCGGCGCGCCCCGGCCCGCCCAGTCGTGACGACCTCCACCCGCCCGGGGGCCGCCTGGTCGAGATCGGGGAGGAGGTCCTCGCCCGAGCCGCCGCCGAGCGACGGGGACGCTGCGGCCGCCGACAGTGCGCAGACGGCGAGCGCGCTGGCGAGGCGCCGGCGCACGTCGTCGAAGCGCCGGGTCCGCCGCTCAGGCGGGCGCGGCAGGCAGGTCCGGGATCAGCCCGTCCTCGGAGAAGAGTTGACGCGTCTCCTCGAGCGTCAGGTCGGGCGGCGGGATCAGGAGGTCGGAGGGGTGGAGGTCCTCGAGCGCCAGCTCCTGCCCCTCGCTGCGGACGAGCGCCGCCATCTGCTCGAGGCAGGCGTCGAGCTCGGCCTCGTCGTCTCGCTCCAGTGCCGCGATCGCCCTGTCGTCGAGCTCGTTGAGCCGCTCGAGCAGGCCGTCGTCGATCCGGTACTGGCCCTCGCCCATCAGCCGGGCGATCACTGCTGGAGCTCCTTCTGCTCGCCGCCCGGGCCGAGCTCTGCCTTCATGCGCTCGAGCTCGGAGTCGACCTGCGACTTGGAGGAGATCTGCGCCAGCTCGCGGTCGAGCTGGTCCTGGTCGGAGGTGAAGTCCTCGAGCGTGCCCGACTCGATCAGCTCCTCGACCGCTCCTGCGCGGGCCTGCATCTGCTCGGTCTTGTCCCTCGCCCGCTGGATGGCGAGACCCGTGTCGGCCATCTGCTCGCCGATCCCGGTCGCCGCCTCGCCGATCCGCACCTGCGCCTCCGCGGCGGAGTACTGGGCCTTGATGACCTCCTTCTGCGAGCGGAACGCCTCGATCTTGGCGGAGAGCTGCCGCTCGCTCGAGACGAGCTTCTCCTGCTGGGTCACGAGCCCCTGGATCTGCTGGTCGAGCCCCTGCAGCTGCTGCTGGGCCGCCGACTTGCGCTCGAGCGCGGCCCGCGCGAGATCCTCGCGCCCGGCGGCGAGAGCCTCGCGCGCCTGCGTCTCGAGCTTGACGAGGCTGCGCTCGAGCTGGTCGCTCTGGAGCTGCAGCCGCTTCTTCGAGGTGACGACGTCGGCGACGCCGCGCTTGACGTTCTGGAGCAGTTGCAGCTGCTGCTCGTACGAGTAGTCGAGGGTCTCGTTCGGATCCTCGGCGCGGTCGAGCAGCTTGCTGAACTTCGCCTTCACGACTGTCGACGCGCGTCCCATCAAGCCGGCCATTGCATCCTCCTGGGCGGGGGTTCGTCGAGTAGCGTAGCCGTCGTGCTGATCGAGCGGAGCATGCACCCGGACTGGCTCTCGAACGCGTATCTGGTCGCAGAGGGGTCGGGCGGGAAGGCGGTCTTCGTCGACAGCGGCGCGCCCCTCGAGCCGCTGCTCGCCGTCGTCGAGCGCGAGCGGCTGACCCCGACACACCTCCTGATCACGCACGGCCATCCCGACCACGTGGCCGGAAACGACGAGCTCGTGCGGCGCTTCGAGCTCCCGGTCGTGCGCGGGTCCCTCGACACCGGCGGCCTCTCCTTCCAGGCGCTCGCGACCCCGGGGCACTCCGACGACATGGTCGCCTTCGTCGTCAACGAGATCGCCTGCTTCACCGGCGACACGCTCTTCCGCGACTCCGTCGGGGGCGGCGACTTCGAGACGGTGCGGCGATCGGTGATGGACGTCCTGATGGAGCTGCCGCCCGAGACGCGCGTCCTGCCCGGGCACACCGAGGAGACGACGATCGGCCGGGAGGCGGAGGAGAACCCCTTCGTGCGCGTCTGGAGCGGCCTCGAGCCGGAGGGCACCGAGCCGTGCCGCGTGCGGGGCGAGGACGCGACGCTCGTCGTCTGGTCGCCCGACTACGACGGCAAGGGCAAGGCGTGGGTGCGCTTCGCCGACGGGCGCGACGCACTCGTCGGCGGGTCGCGGGTCGAGCGCTGACCGCGCCGCTGTAGGCTCGAGCCGTGGCCTTCGTCGTCGGCGAGGAGATCGAGCGCTACGCCGAGGCGCACACGACGCCGGCCGAGCCGCTGCTCGCCGAGCTCGCCGAGGAGACGCGCTCGACGCTGGAGATGGCCCAGATGCTCACGGGCGCGATCGAGGGCCGCTTCCTCGAGCTGCTCGTGTTCGCCTCCGGTGCCAGGCGCGTGCTCGAGCTCGGCACCTACAGTGGCTACTCAGCCCTCTCGATGGCGGCGGGGCTGCCGCCGGACGGGCGCATCGACACCTGCGAGGTCGACGAGCAGCACGCAGAGGTGGCCCGTCGCTACATCGCGCGCAGCCCGTACGCCGACCGCATCACCGTGCACGTGGGCCCCGCGCTCGAGACGATCGAGCGGCTCGACGGCGACTTCGACCTCGTCTTCCTGGACGCGGACAAGGTCAACTACGTCAACTACTACGAGGCGGTCCTGCCGCGGCTCGGCGAGCGCGGCGTGATCGTGGCCGACAACACGCTCTGGAGCGGTCGAGTGCTCGATCCCGACGACGCGGAGGGGACCCGCGCGATCGTCGCCTTCAACGAGCACGTGCGGAGCGACGGGCGGGTCACGTGCGTCCAGCTGACGGTGCGCGACGGCGTCACGCTGATCAGGCGAAGCGAGTAGCGAAGGCCGGCGCGTCCGGCTCGTAGAACCGGACGAGCTGCTCCGCCTCGTTGGCGAGGTCGACGCGGGGCGACCGCGGGATCGGCTCGAACGGAGAGAGCACGAGCGTCGCCCTCGACCTCGCCCGCTCGACCCGCCAGGAGCCTGCGACGAAGCCGTCGACGAGGAAGGTCGCGAGCGTCGTCGCGTTCTTCTTCCGGATCACGGTCTCGTGGTAGGCCGCCGGGAGGATGCGCGTTCGGTCGTGGTGGGCGAGGATGGCGGAGTCGTACGGCGGCAGGAAGCGCACGGGCGCCGGCGCGTCCTCGGGAGGCAGAGGGCCGCGGGGGACGTCGAAGAGCACGCGCCCGTCCTCGGCCTCGAAGCGTCTCAGCCCCGCCAGCCCCGGGTCGATGCGGCCGAGGCGGAGGACGGTGAAGTGCTCGACGTCGCGCCGTGACATCGGACCGAACGCGGCGACGCAGCGGCGTACGACGCGAGCGGCCGCCTCGTCGGGCGGTGGCAGCCGCTCCTGCCAGCGCACGATCGTGCGCGTGCCGTGGAAGCGCCACGTCCCCGAGGGTGGCAGCAAGACGTGGGGGATGCAGCGCAGCGCGAAGGCGATCGTCCATTCGTCGTCGACCCCGAGCGCCTCGCGCGCGAGTCGACGGACCTCCTGCACCGAGACGGGACCGTCCGGCAGAGCGGTGGACAGGGCCTCGAGATCCGCCCCCCGGCGCTCGGCGCGGCCGCGCTGGCCGTCGACGTAGGCCGAGACGAAGTCCGGGAAGTCCTCTCGCGCCATCACGTGCAGGGTCGAGCGCACGACCCCGGCGTGCACGACGGTCCCACGCTCGAGCGCACGCGTCAGCTGCTCCCGGCGGAAGTCCGCGAGTCGGGACCAGAGCGCGACGTAGGGTGAGGGCGAGTACTGCGCCTGGAGCGCGCCGAGCCGCTCGACCGCGCGCTGCACCGGCAGCCGGCGGCGCTCGAGGAGGAGCTGGCGGGCGAGCAGCGCGCGGTTCAGCCGGCGCAGCGTCAGGACGCGCTCGCTCACGGCACGACGGCGGCCTTCAGCAGGTCGCGCGGCGGATCGGCGAGCAGGCCGGGCACGTCCTCGAGCCGGACCCGGTGGGTGACGAGCCGCTCCCACGGATAGGCGCCGCTCGCGAGGAAGGCAAGGGCCGCGCGCACGTGTCGCGGCGCGTGGTGGAAGGCGCCGCGCAGGGTGAGCTCCTCGTAGTGCAGGCGATAGGCGTCGACCGCGAGCGCCGCGCCGCGCTCGCGACCGCCGAAGAACACGGCGGTGCCGCCCGGGCGGACGAGCGCGAGCGCGTCGGCCCAGGACTCCTCGGTGCCCGCCGCCTCGATCACGATGTCGGCTCCCTCGCCGTCTCCTGCCCGCGCGCCGAACGACGGCGCGAGCTCTCGCCGCTCGGGCCGGCCGCCCACGACGACGGGCACGCCGCCCGCGTCGGCGACGCAGGCGCAGAGCATCAGCCCGATCGGGCCGGCACCGACGATCGCCACGGCGTCCCCCGGCTCGACGCCCGCCGCCTCGACGCCGTGCAGGCAGCACGCGAGCGGCTCCACCATGGCCGCGACGTGGGCGGGGAGCCGGTCGGGGACGCGGTGGAGGTTGACGCGGGCGATCGCCGCCGGGACGAGCATGAGCTCCGCATACGCTCCGTTCAGGAAGCGCAGGCTCTCGCAGAGCGTCTCCTGTCCACGGACGCAGGGCGGGCAGGCGCCGCACGGAGCGGAGTTGGCCGCGACGACGCGCCGCCCCGTCGCGACGTCGACGCCGCAGAGCTCGTGGCCGAACGGGCTCGGCAGCGCGTCCAGCAGCCGCGGGTGCCCGCGGCGGAAGGTCTTCAGATCCGTCCCGTCGGTGAGCGCGACCTCCACCTGCACGAGCACCTCGCCGGGGCCGGCTTGCGGACGCGGGACGTCCTCCAGGCGGAGATCGCCCGGCCCGTGGAAGCGCAGGGCCCTCACGGCGTGAAGACGACCTTCAACGCGTCTCCCCGGACGTAGCGCTCGAGCCCCTCCCGGAACCGCTCGAGCGGCAGCACGTCGAGCGGCGGCAGCTCGAGGTGGGGGAGGAGCGCGAGCGCCTGGCGCATGTGCTCGGGCGTGGCCGAGCGGGAGCCGCTTACGGCCAGCTCGTTGCGATAGACGAGGTCGAGGTCGAGCGCTCCCGGAGAGGCGAAGGCGAGCACGCTGCCTCCGGGCTCGAGGTGGCCGAGCGCCTCGTCGGCGCCCGCGGGCGCACACAGGACGGCGGCTGCAACGGGTGCGTCGGGCGGGCGCAGCCCGGAGAGCATCAGCCGGTCGGGCCTCGGGTCGACCGCGGAGACGTCGTCGCCCCGCTGCAGGAGCACCTGGGCGAAGAGCCAGCCGACGAAGCCGCAGCCGACGACGAGGACGCGGCCGCGGGGAACGCGCTCGGCACCGCGCAGGACGCAGGCGAGCGGCTCGACGACCGTCGCGGCGGCGTCGTCCAGCCCCTGCGGCAGCTCGATCGTCTCCCGCGCGCGGACGTGCTCGGCGAACCCGCCGGGCACGATCGTCGGCTCGCGGAAGCGCTCGCACGTCGACGCGTGACCGGCGCGACAGCGCTCGCATTCCCCGCACGGAATGTGGTGCACGAGGGCGACCCGACGCCCGTCCTCCAGCTCGCCCACCACTTCGTGCCCGAGCACGGTTCCCGCCGGCGCGGAGCCGATCTTCTCGACGTCGGAGCCGCAGAGCCCGCACGCGAGAACGCGCACCGGAGTGCCGGGCCCCGAAGGCTCGGGCACCTCGGCGAGCCCGGGCTGCCCGGCGGTGTCGAGGACGACCGCGCGCACGGTCTCCATCGTAGGACGGAAGCGCCCCCGTGGGCGGTCCCGCCGGCGGGCCCCTCCAGGCGAGCAGCGGCCGCTACAATCCGCGCCGCGGGGCTATAGCTCAGCTGGGAGAGCGCCTGGATCGCACCCAGGAGGTCGCCGGTTCGAGCCCGGCTAGCTCCATCGTCGATTTGCAGGGACTTCTTCGAAGGCGGCCGAGAGGCTGCCTTCGCGTTGCAACCCATACGCAACCCGGACGTTCACGGGCGAGGTCGGAAAGACGGGAAGATGACGTGCTTCGATCTCCGCCGCTACACCGTGGCGACGCGCCGTGGGTTCAACGTACCCGCCGGGCCCAGCCGTGGAGAATCGTGGATCGCCAGGCTCAGCCGAGCTGCTCGGGCGCGGGCTCGAGGTCGTCCGCGGACGCGTCGACGAGTCCGATCGTGCGTCCGGGAGCCTCGAACAGTCAGCGGCACGCACCCACGTCGATCCGCATGCCGGCGGCTGTTGACGGCCAGCTCGGCAAACCGGTCCAACCCTCGTCTACTCACGCGAGCAGGCCGCCCAGGCACTCGGCGTCAGCCTCGCAACGCTCGACCGCCGCGTCGTTCCGGCGATCGCGACCGTCAAGACCGAGTGGGGCGCGCGGCTGATCCCGACCCCCGAGCTCGAGCGCTACCTCGCCGAGCGAGGAGAGGAGCCGCGGACGCAGCAGCGGCGAGCCGCCCGGTCGGGGCGCAAGTCGGCACTCCCGCCTGAGGTGGTCGCCCGCATCTGCCGTGAGCACGCACACGGAGCCAGCCTCGCCGAGATCGCGCGCCGGCTCAACCGCGACGAGATCCCCACCGGCCAAGGCGGACGCCAATGGTGGCCCTCGACAGTACGCGCCGTGCTCCTCCGCTCGAGTCCGCCCGGCTCCGCTCGAGCGGTACGCACGTGAGACAACGCGACCCGCACAGGATGCCGCGTCACGTAGTCGTGCCTTACGCGGCTGCCTTCTCCGCGACGTAGACGCGGTTGCGGCGCGTGACCTTGAACGGGTAGGGACCGTCCGGCGCGGTCAGCGGCCCCATCATCTCGACGAAAGCGTCGAGGAACGCTTGGAGGTCGTCGTGCGACTCCCACAGCGTGTACGCCTGAGTGTCGCGGTGCTCGACACGCTCGAAGTGCCGCTTCAGGACGTCGTCGTAGTCGTCCTCGATGATTGCCTCCGGACGCACGCGCGACCAGAGCTCCTCCATGTGCCGATCGCGGTTGTAGATGCCGACGAAGCGACCGCCTGCCCGGAGGACTCGGGCGAGCTCGCGGACGCCGTCGTCCAGATCCTGCAGGTGGTAGAGCGTCCAGTTGCAGACGACGACGTCGAATTCGCCGTCGCCAAACGGGAGCTTCCCGATGTCGGCGACGCGCGCGTCGACACCGCGCGAGCGAGCGCGCTCGACCATCGCAGGCGCGTTGTCGACACCGACGACCGCGGGTGCGGCGACTACACGGGTGAACAGCCCGTCGCCGCACCCGGCGTCGAGGACGCGGTGCGGTCGCGCCTGCGCGATCGCGGCCAGCGCCTCGTCCCACGCCTCGTCGCCGCGCAGCCACCCGGTGACGTTCTGTCGACGGCGCTCGAGCCGCTCGCTCGTCGCGTACTCGCGGGCGAGCATCGCGGGATCGTTCGCCCCCACTGGACGTCTCACGTGGTTTCCTCGATCGCCCGACGAATGCGAGCTGCGAGGTCCGCCATCTCGTCCTCGGAGAGATCGAGAACACGGTTCGAGTCGAGCGCCGCGAGCTGCTGCCGGTCGAACGGCACGCCGGGCGGGAGTGGTGCGATGTGCCAGTGCACGTGCCGGTTTCCGGCCTGGCTTCCCAGGCTGAGGATGTAGAGGCGTTCGGTTGGGACGATGCGGCGGATAGCTTCTCCGACACGGTGGATGACGTCCTGCAGGGCGAGGTAGTCGTTGCGCCTGAAGTCGCCGGTCACCTGCTCGAGGTGCTCCTTCGGCGCGACGAGCACGTAGCCGTACAGC
>JACCZA010000012.1 GCA_013696185.1 Actinomycetota bacterium | reverse complement strand
TGGGAATCCCGGTGTCGTCGACGACCCAAGCGATAACGCCGATCGCCGGCGCCACCCGCTCAGCACACGCCCGCACCAGCAGGCCCGGATCCCAGGGCGAGTCGGCCAAAAACTGCTGCATCGACTCATACCGGGCCGGCGTCTCCTCGAGCCGAAACAGCGTCGGCTGCAAGCTCTTCCGGCCGCCATGCTCGACCAGGCCGCGCACGTACAAAAGCGCGTTTTCGCGTCGACGGGGATGGCCGAGCGCCGTCGCCATCTCCTCCACAAACGCGAGCAGACGCTCGCGCGCGTCGCTCGCAGGCATCTCGGTAGCGACTGCTGCCTCCATCCTCTCCTCCCTCAAACGATGACCGCTGACGCGGACACCATTCGACGGGCAGGGAGAGGACCCTCTATCCCGCTAACAAAGTCCTACTAGGGGCCTGTCCGCAAATGGCTCGGGGCGCCTGGAACGCGTGAGGCACCACGATGCTGCGTCCTCGGTCGCGCCGATATGTCCTCATATCGACGCTCCCTGCGTCCTTGCCTCCCGGTACCTCCCGCGTCCCAACCACCGCGACCACTGTACGGACAGGCCCCTAGACGAGCAGGCTGGCGACCGCCGCGTACTGGCAGCCCGTCGCCGCGATCACGAGCGCGTGGAAGAGCTCGTGGTAGCCGAAGACGGCAGGACGCGGATCGGGTCGCCGCAGCGCGTAGACCAGCGCCCCGCTCGTATAGAGCACACCTCCCACGGCGAGCAGGGTGACCCCGCCGAGACCCGTGACGTCGAGAAACTGCGGGAACGCCACGACCCCCGCCCAGCCGAGCGGCACGGCGACCGCGACGGCCACCCACTTCGGCGCATCGGTCCAGGCGAGCTTCAGCGCGATCGCGGCGAGCGCGCCGCCCCAGGCCACCACGAGGATGGCGACCTGCCACGCGCCGGAGAGGGCGATCAGCCCGAAGGGCGTGTACGTGCCCGCGATCAGGAGGTAGATGGCGGCGTGGTCCGCGCGCCGGAGCCAGCGACGCACGGACGGCGTCCAGTCGAGGCGGTGGTAGAGCGCGCTCACCCCGAACATGGTCGCGACGGTGACGGCGAAGACTGCCGCGGCGATGGTCTGCCTCGTGCCCGACGCGCCGACGACCAGCACGGCACCGAGGACGAGCGACGCGAAGAACGCGTACTGGTGCGAGACGCCCCGGAGGCGCGGCTTGACACGTGCGACGGGCTCGATCGACGAAGTCTAGTCGGCTGGCTGCTCACGCTCGCCCGCCCTGCATCCGATACCGGATCTGGCGCCCCCGTTCCGGCGCACTCGACGCCATGCCAGCTCCCGGCCACGACACCGTACCGACCGAGGCGATCGCGGCTGCGTGCTCCGCGGCCCACACCGCGCTGGCCCGAGCCGTCGACCACCAGCAGGCGATCGACAGCGCGCTCGGCTGTCTCGTGGAGACGGTCGGCAACGACCTGCTGACGAGCGTCTACGTGCTCCAGCACGACCGGCTCTGGCTGATGGCACAGCGCGGGTACGACGAGGTGCGCGACGGCTTCACGCTCGATCAGGGCGTGCTGGGACGCGCGGTGAGGACGGGCGAGCTGCAGTACGTCGCGAGCGTGCGGGACGATCCGGACTTCATCGCGGCGATGACGGGTGTCCGATCCGAGCTCACGGTGCCCCTGACCTTCGATCGCCCGGCGCTCGGAGCCCTCAATCTCGAGACGCGCAGGCTCGAGCTGCAACCGAGCGCCGTGCCACCGGTCGTCGGCCTCGCCGGGGCGATCGGCGAGCGCGTGCGGGCGATGAGCTCGCAGTTCGAGCTCGACCTCTCGACCGTGTCGCGCCTCTTCGTCTACGCGAGCTCGCTCCGCGGCGTGCAGCCCGTCGCCGAGCTGGCGGCACGCTCGCTCGGTCGCCTGCTCGACCTGGATTGCGTCCAGGTCAACCTCGGTCACGACGGGAGCCGGCTGGCGAGCTTCTGGCGCCGGCCGGTGTCGCGCGCCGAGCCGCTCGACCCTGCGCTCCTCCGCTCGATCTCCGACCGCCTCGGCTCGGTCTCCTCCACCTACGCGGTCGTCGACTTGAAGACCGCGCTCGGCGACGACGAGGCCCGCAGGCGCGGGTGGCTGATCTGGCTGCCGCTGCACGTCGGCAGGGAGACGATCGGCTCCCTCGTCGGCCTCTCCGCCCGGCAAATAACCGCTGAGTCGGGGAGGCGGGAGGCGGCGACGCTGATCGCCGCGCACGCGGCGGCCCTCCTCGACGCCGCTCAGGCGCTGGAGCGTGAGCGCCGCGCCGCCACGAGCGACCCGCTGACCGGGCTCCTGAACCGGCGCGGTCTCGACGAGGCGCTTGCCGTCGAGCTCGAGCGCGCCTCGCGCGGCGGGGTCCTGTCCGTGATCGTCTTCGACTGCGACGACTTGAAGGCGGTGAACGACCGCGGCGGGCACGAGCTGGGCGACCGTGCGCTGCAGCTGCTCGCGCGCTGTCTCGAGCAGACCAGGCGGAGCAGCGACGTGGGCGCGCGCATCGGGGGCGACGAGTTCGCGCTCGTGCTTCCGGGCAGTGACCGCGCGAGCGCGCAGCTCGCGGCCGAGCGACTGCGCTCGAGGCTGACGGAGCACGCGTCGGAGCCACTCGGTCTCGTGACTGCCTCGTTCGGCGTGGCGGCCTACCCCGAGGACGGCCACACACCCGCCGAGCTGCTACGGGCGGCGGACCAGGCGATGTTCTCGGCGAAGCGCGCCGGCAGGAACCGCACGATCGCCTACGTGCACTGAAGGACGCTACGCCCGCGCGGCGGGGAGCCCTCCGCGACGAAGCTCGGCCGCGGTGTAGGCGGTCATCACGAGGCCGGTCACGCCGGCTACGAGGAACGCCAGCTCCGTCCCGCCGACGGCCGCGAGCCAGCCGGCGAGCAAACCTCCGAGCGGCGCGAGGCCGGCGAAGGCGAAGAGGTACAGGCTCAGCACCCGTCCGCGGAGGTGGTCCGGCGCGGTCAGCTGCAGGATCGACTGGCTGTTCGACGTCCAAAGCGTGAAGCAGACGCCGGTCGCGAACAGGAGCAGCGCGCTCGCGAGCACCGTTCCCTGGGGTGCGAGGACGAGGAGCGTCAGGCTGAACCCGCCGGCGCCGAGGACGAGCGACTTCCAGCTTGCGCGGCCGAGCGAGGCGGTGAGCAGCGCGCCGCCGAGCGCACCGAGGCCGAAGCAGGCGGAGAGGATGCCGAACGTGCGGGGGCCCGCATGAAGCGTGTCGGCGGCGAGCACCGGCACGAGCACGTGGAAGTTGAAGCCGACGGTGCTGACGACGGCGGTGATTCCGAGCACGAGGCGCACGGGGCGGGAGCGGCGCACGAAGCCGAGGCCCTCCCGCACGCTGCCGAGCACGCTCGGCGCGGCCGTCTCGGCGGGGACCAGGGGGAAGAGCTCGCTCCGCCGCATGCATGCGAGCCCTGCGAGGACGGCGAAGAAGCTGAGCGCGTTCAGGACGAAGCAGGGGCCGACACCGACCGTCGCGATCACGACGCCGGCGATCGCCGGCCCGACGACCCGGGAGGCGTTGAAGAGGCTCGCGTTGAGCGCTACCGCGTTCGGCAGCTCCTCGCGGCCGACCATCTGGAACGTGAGCCCGTGGCGCCCGGGGGCGTCGAAGACGAGCGCCGTGCCGCCGAGGGCCGCGAGCAGGTACACGAGCCAGAGCGAGGCGGCGCCCGAGAGCACGAGCACGGCGAGGGAGATCGAGACGACCATCGAGGCGGTCTGCGTGCCCATCACGAGCCGGCGGTTGTCGGTCCGGTCGGCGACGACGCCCGAGAGGAGCCCGAAGATCGTGAAGGGGATGAAGCGGCAGAAGGCGAGCACGCCGATCGCCACCGGCGAGCGGGTCAGCTCGACCACGAGCCAGGCGAGAGCGACGTTCTGCATCCACGTCCCGCTGAGCGAGATCACCTGCCCGGAGAAGAAGAGCCGGTAGTTGCGGTGCTTGCGCAGGCTGCTGAAGGTCCTCGCGTTCAGCGCGACGAGGGCCGCTGTCACGCGTCCTCCTCGAGCAGCCGCCGCAGCGGCGCGATCGCTCCGTCGATCGCGGCGAGCTCCGGGGCCGACAGCCGCTGCAGGCGCTTCGCGAGCCAGGCGGTGCGGCGGGCGCGGACCGAGCGCAGGACGCTCTGACCCGCCGGCGTGAGCACGAGGCCCCGGCGGCGCCGATCGCGGCTGTGGGCCCGCCGCTCGACGAGCGACGCGCGCTCGAGCCGGGCGACGTGCCCGGACATGCCTGCGGGGGAGATGCGCTCCCGCGTCGCCAGCTCCGCCGCCGCGATCCCCGGCCGCCGCTCGATCTCGACGAGCAGCGACACCTGGCCGCCGGTCACCCCGAGCGGGTGCACCTCGCGCCTGAGCTCGCGCGCGAGCTTGAGCAGGACTGGGCGCAGGCGAGCCGCGAGCGGGGCCGGCCCCACGTGCGTAGATTCGTTAACCACGTTAACGACTGTACCAGTCGCTCTCCCTGGAGCGCCGGCCTCCCCGCGGGGAGCCTCAGGCGATCAGGGACCGCCGCAGCGCCTCGGCCACGGCGTGCGTCCGCGTCTCGGCCCGCAGCTTGCCCATCGCCTTGCGCAGATGCGTGCGCACGGTCTCGGCGGAGATGTAGAGGCGCCCGCCCACCTCCTCGTTCGACATGCCCTCCGCGAGCAGGCGCAGGACGTCGCGCTCGCGCTGCGTCAGCGCGGGGGAGCTCGCGTCCGTGCGCGCGCCGGCGAGGAGCCCTGCGAGCACGGGGTCGATGTAGGTGCCGCCGGCCGCGACGACGTCGACAGCCCGGAAGAGATCGGCGAGCGGCGCCTCCTTGAGCACGAAGCCGCGCACGCCCGCGTCGAGCGCCTCGACGAGGAGCGCGCGGTCGGAGACCGCGGTGTAGAGGATGACCGTCGTCGCGCTGCTGACCCGTGCCACACGGCGGGCGACCTCGATCCCGGAGCAGCCGGGCATGCGGAGGTCGACGAGGGCCACCTCGGGCGCGAGCTCCTCGATCTGCTCGACTGCCTCCGGGCCGTTCGCCGCCCGCCCGAGCACGTCGACGCCGTGCTGCTCGAGCACGGAGCAGACGGCCTCCACCATCGCCGGATGGTCGTCGGCGACGAGGCAGGTTGTGCTGGTTCGCAGAGTCGACATACGCCTTTCCAGGGTGTCGGAGCTCGGTCGGGGTCTCGCACACCCCCCGAACGGGTGAACGGCACGTCGACCTCCGCTGCCGAAGGAAGGGCGCATGGCCTCCAACCCGCTCCGCCTGGTGCCCGAGGTCGGCTCCGAGGGGGCCGTCAACGTCGTGCTCGAGCCGGCAGAGCTGATCGAGGTCGGCCGCCTCGTGGCGCTCGGACAGCTCGTCCCACGGCTCGTGCACGAGGTGAGCAACCCGCTCTCGGGCATCGTCGGGCTCGCCCAGCTGCTCCAGCACGAGCTCGAGGCGGGCACGCGGGCGCAGCACCGGCTGCAGCTGATCGAGCGGAGCGGCCTCGAGCTGCGCGAGATTCTGCGGGCGCTCCGCAGCCTCGCCTCGAGGGACAACGGTGCGCTCGCCGTCGTGTCGCTCGCCAGGATCGCCTCCGAGACCGTCGAGCTCGTGCGGCTGACGAACGCGGGCGGGGCGGTCGAGCTGCTGCTCGCCGAGCCGGTGGACGAGGGCCTCGTGTACGCGCGGCCAGGACATCTGCGGCAGCTCCTCGCGGCCCTGCTGGCCGACGCCGTTCGCGCCGTGTCCGAGGGCGGCACGATCTGGATCACGGTCGAGCGGGAAGGCGGGCAGCTGGCCCTGTCGGTGGCCGACACGCGCCTCGGGGGGCCCGCCGAGGGCGGCATGCCGCTCCTCGCCGCCGAGCGGATCGCGTCCCTGTACGGCGGCGAGCTCGTCCGTCGGCCGCGCCCCAGCGGCGGCGGCTCCCTGGCGAGCGTGCTCCTGCCCGCCGCTTAGCGGCCGGGGAAAGCGCCGGTCAGGATCCGCGGCGACCCTGTCGCCGGGCGTCCGTCGAGCGTGCTCCGTACGGCGAGGAGCAGCTCGTTCGAGGTGAACGGCTTCTCGAGCAGCGGCGGATCCCCTTCGCCGTCGCCTCCGCCCAGGATCGCCTCCGCCGTGTAGCCCGACATGTAGAGCACCCGCACGCTCGGACGAGCCTGCCTGAGGCCTGCGTAGACGGCGCGGCCGCCGAGGCCCGGCATCACGAGGTCCGAGAGCAGAAGGTCGATCGGCTCGGCGTGCCCCCCGGCCAGCGTCAGCGCCTCGGTCCCGCTCGCGGCAGCGAGGACGGTGTAGCCGTTGCCGGCGAGCACGTCCTCGGTGAGGGCGCGGACGGCCTCCTCGTCCTCGACGATCAGGATCGTCTCGGTCCCGCCCGCGGGCGAGGCAACGGGCAACCGGGAACTCTCGAGCTCGAGCGGGGGATCGACCCGCGGCAGGTAGACGCTGAAGGTCGACCCACGGCCGAGCTCGCTCTCGAGCCACACGTAGCCGCCGCTCTGCTTCACGATCCCGTAGACGGTCGCCAGGCCGAGACCGGTGCCCTGGCCGGGCTCCTTCGTCGTGAAGAACGGCTCGAACGCGTGCACCTGCGTCTCGGTGTCCATGCCGATGCCGGTGTCGCTGACCGAGAGCACGACGTAGGGGCCTGCGGGAACCCTGACCTGGCCGAGTCGCTGCGATCCGTCGAGGTCGACTTCCCGGGTCGCGATCGTGAGCGTGCCACCGTCGGGCAGTGCCTGCCGGGCGTTCACCGCGAGGTTCATCAGCACCTGCTCGATCTGCCCGGGATCGGCCTTCACGTGTCCGAGGCCGGCTTGCGGGGCGACCGTCAGGTCGACGTCCTCTCCGATCAGCGGCCTGAGCAGGGCCGTCAGGTCCTGGACGACGTCGTTCAGGTTCAGCACCCTCGGACGCAGCACCTGCTTGCGGCTGAACGCGAGCAGCTGGCGCGTCAGGGTGGCCGCTCTGCGCGTCGCACGCTCGATCTGCTCCACGTGCTCGAGGCGCGGATCGAGTGCATCGAGGTTGCGACGGAGAGCCTCGGCGTGGCCCCCGACCGCCGTCAGGATGTTGTTGAAGTCGTGCGCGACACCGCCCGCGAGCGTCCCCACCGCCTCGAGGCGCTGCGAGAGCCTGATCTGCTCCTCGAGGCGCCGGCGCTCGCTCACGTCTCGGAAGTTGGCGACGATGCCCGACACGCTCGGGTCGTCGAGGCGGTTCGTGATCGCGACCTCCGCGTAGAGCCAGTGGCCGTCGGCGTGCCTGCAGCGGAACTCGATCGTGCGGGTCGTGCCCGGCCGAGCGAGGCACTCGCGCAGGAGGCCGCCGACGCGTCGCTTGTCCTCCTCGTGGATCCGCCGCTCGAGGTGCCCGCCGACGATCTGCTCGGGGCGGAGGCCGAGCACCTGCGCCGAGGACGGCCCGACGTAGCGGATCGTCCCGTTCGCCTCGATGATGCACGGCACCTCGGCAGCGTTCTCGACGAGCGACTGGAACCGCTCCTCGCTGCGCGCCTCGAGCTCGTCGGCCAGCATCCGCCGCTCGCACGCGAGCGAGACGAGGGCAGCCACGTTCTCCAGCGTCACGCGGGTCGGCGCCGCGAGCTCGCCGCCCGTCGCCACGACGAGCGCCCGCTCGCCGGCGTCGCCGAGCGTCAGTGGCAGCGGAACGACGTAGCGCGCTAGACCGTCGAGGAGCACCACCTCGGGCGGGTCGCCGCGGGCTGCCTCGACACCGCTCTCGCCAGGCTCGGCCGCCTCGACGCGAGCGCCCCTGAGCGCCTCGACCTGCGCCCCGGTCGCCGAGGCGACCTCG
>JACCZA010000390.1 GCA_013696185.1 Actinomycetota bacterium | reverse complement strand
GCTTCGCTGCAAGACTGACCGTCGCTGAGGACGGCGGCTCGACTCTCTCAGTCAGACCCCGGTAGCCGACGATCGAGGCATCCGTTGCACGAGAGCGTGCCGATCCCCTGCCGAGCGGCGCTGCTCGAGCGGAGCCGTTCGAGGCGGACCCGGACGAGGCTCCCGCCGTCGCCACGCCCGCGCCCCCGAGCCGCCGGGGGCGGTGCTACGCGCTACGCCGCGCCCTGCACGAGAGCCGAGACGGCCGCCGCCCGGACGATGACCGCGTCGACCCCGGCGCGCTCGAGCTCCGCGACCTCGGCGGGCGTCGCGTCTCCGACCTCGGCGATCGCGAGCTTCCCGGCCGGCACGTCGAGGAGGAGACCCAGGACGTGCTCGAGACCGCCCCCTGCCTGCGCCCGCCGGGCGGAGAGGAGGAGGAGCTCGGGATCGACGCGCTCGAGCGCGAGCTGCAGCTCGTCCTCGTCTCGCACCTCGACCACGCACTCGAGGCCGAGCTCGAGCACCTCGGCGTGCAGCTGCTCGAGCCGACCCTCCTCCCCGGCGACCTCCTCGAATACCAGCAGGCAGGCGTCCGCTCCGAGTGTCCGGGCCTCCGCGAGGGAGCCGCTGCCGAGCCAGAGGAGGGCGAGCTCGGTGGCCTGCCGGACGCCGTCGAGCGGGCGGCGGAGAGCCACGCCGTCAGCGCCCTCGGACTCGGCCCTGCGCGCCGCCTCGGCGGTGTCGACGTCGGCGAGCACCGAGATCCCGTCGCCCTCGGAGATCGCCTGGCTGAAGCCGCGGGTGCGTTGCATACCGGAGGCGGATCGTAGCGTGGCGGTCCGGGCGGTCCGGCTACGGTGCCGCTCGATGCGGCGCCGGATCGCGCTCGTTCTCTGCTGCTTCCTCTGCCTCGGCGGCGGCGCCCTCGCCGCGACGGTGACGGGCACGGACGGGCCGGATCGTCTGCGCGGCACCGCGAGGGCCGACGCGATCTCCGGTCAAGGGGGAGCCGATCGCATCTCGGGAGGGGCGGGCGGCGATCTTCTCGACGGGGGGCCCGGCCGCGACGCGATCGCCGGAGGGACGGGCAACGACCGGATCGCCGCCGCAGGCGACGGAGCGGCCGACACGGTCGCCTGCGGTCCCGGCCGCGACCTCGTCAACGCCGACGCGAAGGACCGGGTGGCCGGTGACTGCGAGGTCGTCAGCCGCCGGCTCTCGCGGGATCCCTACACGAGCCCCGAGAGCCAGCACGAGACGCAGGTGGAGCCCGACAGCTTCGCCTACGGCACGACGATCGTGACGGCCTTCCAGAGCGGTCGCTTCGTCCGTGGAGGCGCCTCGGGCATCGGCTTCGCGACCTCGCTCGACGCGGGCGGCTCCTGGCGCTCGGGCGTCCTTCCGGAGCTCTCGGCCTCGTCGACCTCCGCAGGCCCAGCCGAGCGGGTGAGCGATCCCGTCGTGGCGTTCGACGCCGTCCACGGCACGTGGCTGATCGCATCCCTGGGCGTGTCCGGCGCCGACACCTCGATCTTCGTCAGCCGCTCGCGCGACGGCGTGCGCTGGGAGCGGCCCGTGCGCGCGGCGGTCGCCTCCACAGGCGAGCTCGCCTACGACAAGGAGTGGCTCGCCTGCGACAACTGGCAGTCGAGCCCGCTCCGCGGGCGGTGCTACCTCTCGTACACGGACCTCGCGGGCGAGCGCCTGGCGACGCAGAGCTCGAGCGACGGCGGGGCGACCTGGTCCGCAGCGGTGACGGGCTTCTCCGGGCCGCTGACCGGCGCGCAGCCCGTCGCGCGGCCGAACGGCGACCTCGTCGTCGTGTTCCTCGCCCGGGACGAGCTCCTCTCCGTCCGATCCGGCGACGGCGGAGGCTCCTTCGACCCGCCGGCACGTGTCGCGGTGCTGCAGGCGGTGGACGTGCGTGGCCTGCGCGACCCACCGCTCCCCTCGATCGACGCCGCGGCGGACGGGACCGTGCTCGCCGCCTGGCACGACTGCCGCTTCCGGGCGGGCTGCCGCGCGAACGACATCGTCGTCTCGAGCTCCGCCGACGGCGTGGCGTGGACGCGTCCGCGCCGCCTCCCGCTCTCCCCCGTCGGCGGGCGGCGCGGCCACTTCGTGCCCGGGCTGACCGTCGATCCGGGCAGCTCGCGCGTCGCGGTCGCCTACCACTCCCTGGTGGACGCCTCCTGCCCCGAGGACTCGTGCCTGGCCGACGTGGCGCTCGTCGAGTCGCTCGACGGCGGGAAGACGTGGGGACGCCCCGAGCGGCTGAGCGCGCAGTCGATGCCGCTCACGTGGCTGGCCGACACGTCGCTCGGGCGCATGCTCGGCGACTACATCTCGACGTCGTACGTCGGGGGCCGTGCCGTGCCCGTGTTCTCGCTCGCCTCGCGACCGGTCGGCGACGCCCTCCGCCAGGCGATCTCGGCGACCACGCGACGCCGCCGCTGAGAGACCTCAGACCCCGAGTGGGTGCCAGACGGTCTTGAGCTCGAGGAAGGCGGCGATCTCCCAGGGGCTCTCGACATCCGGGGCTCCCCGGACGACGCGCTTGACGTTCGTCGCCGCCAGCCGCTCGAGCTCGGCCACCTCGCCGTTCGCGCCGGCCAGGTCGAGGGCGTTGACGTCCATGTGCGCGGCCAGGACGGGAGCGAGCTCGGTGCGAAGGCCCGTCAGGATGTTCACCACGCCGCCGGGAACGTCGGAGGTCGCGAGCACCTCCGCGAGCTCGATCGCCGCGAGCGGCCGCGCCTCGGAGGCGACGACGACGCACGCGTTGCCGCCCACGAGCACGGGGGCGAGCCGCGAGACGAGCCCGAGGAGCGGCGGCTCGGCGGGCGCGATCAGGCCGACGACGCCGGTCGGCTCGGGCACCGTGAAGTTGAAGTACGGGCCGGCGACGGCATTCGCCGAGCCGAGCACCTGGGCCAGCTTGTCCGCCCAGCCCGCGTACCAGACGACCCGATCCACGGCGCGCTCGACCTCCTCGCGACCCGAGCAGAGCGCTGCCAGGTCGGCGCCTCGCGCCTCGAGCATCTCCCCCACGCGGTAGAGCACCTGGCCCCGGTTGTACGCGGTCAACCCGGCCCAGCCCGGCTGCGCCCCGCGCGCCGCACGCACCGCGTCGCGGACGTCCTTGCGCGAGGCCCGCGCGACGTTCTGCTCCTCGGCGAGGTAGGTACGGCCAGACTCGGAGCGCGGGAAGGCGCCGCCGACGAAGAGCTTGTACGTCTTGCGGACCGGCAGCCGCTCGCTCACTCGAACTCCAGGTAGGGCTCGAGGCCGTGCAGCCCACCCTCCCGGCCGAAGCCCGACTCCTTGTAGCCGCCGAAGGGCGAGGCGGGGTCGAAGCGGTTGAACGTGTTCGCCCAGACGACGCCCGCGCGCAGGCGCTGGGCCATCCAGAGGATGCGCGAGCCCTTCTCGGTCCACACCCCGGCCGAAAGCCCGTAGGCGGTGTTGTTCGCCTTCTCGACAGCCTCCTCCGGCGTACGGAAGGTGAGCACGGAGAGGACGGGCCCGAAGATCTCCTCGGTCGCGATGCGCGAGCTCTGGGCGACGTTCGTGAAGACGGTCGGCGCGAACCAGTAGCCCCGCTCGGGCAGGCGGCAGGGCGGCTGGTACAGCTCCGCGCCCTCCGCTACCCCCGACTCGACGAGCTCGGTGATCTGGTCGAGCTGGCCGCGCGAGTTGATCGCGCCGACGTCCGTGTTCTTGTCGAGCGGGTCGCCGACGCGCAGCGTGGCCAGGCGGCGCTTCAGCTTCGAGACGAGGGGCTCGACGATCGACTCCTGCACGAGCAGCCGCGAGCCGGCGCAGCAGACGTGCCCCTGGTTGAAGTAGATCGCGTTGATGATGCCCTCGATCGCCCCGTCGAGCGCCGCGTCGTCGAACACGACGTTCGCCGCCTTGCCTCCGAGCTCGAGCGTCAGGCGCTTGCCGGTGCCGGCGATCTCGCGCTGGATCGCCTTGCCGACCTCGGTCGACCCGGTGAACGCGATCTTGTCGACGCCGGGATGCTTGACCAGCTCAGCGCCCGTGCGGCCGTCGCCCGTGACGATGTTGACGACGCCCGGTGGCAGCCCGGCCTGACGCAGGACGTCGCAGAAGAGGAGCGCGGTGAGCGGCGTCGTCTCCGCCGGCTTGAGCACGACCGTGTTGCCGGCGGCGAGCGCCGGTGCGACCTTCCACGCGAGCATGAGCAGGGGGAAGTTCCACGGGATGATCTGGCCCGCGACGCCGATCGGCCCCGGCCGGCGGTTCGGAAAGGCGTACTCGAGCTTGTCGGCCCAGCCCGCGTAGTAGAAGAAGTGCGCAGCGGCGAGCGGCAGGTCGATGTCGCGCGACTCGCGAATCGGCTTGCCGCCGTTCAGCGACTCGAGCACCGCGAACTCGCGCGAGCGCTCCTGCAGGATGCGCGCGATCCGGAAGAGGTACTTGGCGCGCCTCGCGCTCGGCATGCCGGACCAGGCATTCTCGTACGCCCCGCGGGCGGCGTCCACCGCGAGCGCCACGTCCTCGGCTCCCGCCTGGGCGATCTGCGCGAGCGGCTCCTCGCTCGCCGGCGAGATCGTCTCGTACCACTCCTGCGAGCGAGGCTCGAGCCACTCGCCGCCGACGTAGAGCCCGTAGCGCTCCTCGATCGAGACGACCTCGCGCGACTCGGGCGCGGGGGCGTACGTCCAGCCGCTCGGGGCCGGGGCCGACGCCTGTCTGCGGTCGAGCTCAGTCAAGGGTGAAGTAATCCGGGCCCTGGTAGGCGCCGACCTTCTCCTTGCGAATCTGCATCAGCACGTCGTTCAGGAGCGAGGAGGCGCCGAAGCGGAAGCGGTCGGGCGTGAGCCAGTCGGGCCCGAGCGTCTCGTGCACGGCCACGAGGTGCTGGATCGCCTGCTTGGACGTGCGGATGCCGCCCGCGGGCTTGAGGCCGACGCAGCGACCGGTCTCGTCGTGCACGTCCCGGATCGCCTCGAGCATGACGAGCGCCACCGGCAGCGTCGCCGCGGGGGAGATCTTCCCGGTCGAGGTCTTGATGAAGTCGGCCCCCGCCGCCATCGCGAGCAGCGAGGCCCGGCGCACGTTGTCGTAGGTGCCGAGCTCGCCCGTCTCGAGGATCACCTTCAGGTGCGCCTCGCCGCAGGCCTCCTTCACACGCACGATCTCGTCGTACACCTTCGCGTAGCGACCGGACAGGAAGGCGCCGCGATCGATCACCATGTCGACCTCGTCGGCGCCCATCGCCACGACCTCGCGCACCTCGGCGAGCTTGACGTCGAGCGGGGACTGCCCGGCGGGAAACGCCGTCGCGACCGAGGCGACCTTGACGCCCGTGCCGCCCACCCGCTCGAGGGCGTAGGGGACGAGGTTCGGGTAGACGCACACCGCAGCGACCGAGGGCACGGTCGGATCCTGCGGGTCGGGTCGCACGGCCTTCGCAGAGAGCGCGGACACCTTGCCCGGCGTGTCGGCGCCCTCGAGCGTGGTCAGATCCATCATGCGCACCGCCAGCTCGAGCGCCCAGAGCTTCGCCTCGCGCTTGATCGAGCGCTTCGCGAGCGTGGCGGCACGCTCCTCGGCGGCCACCTGGTCGACCGAGCCGATACGGGGCAGACGCGGCTCGAGCGGCAGCTCGAACCCGCCCGGGAGCGCGGGCGCCTGGGCCATCGCACGAGTGTAGCCCCAGCCGGGCTTCGACCTTTACAGGCCGAGCCGCTCGAGCTGAGCCTCGTCGCGCCGCCAGCGCGGCCGCACCTTCACGACGAGCTCGAGGAAGACCGCGCGGCCGAGCAGGGCCTCGATCTCGGGGCGCGCCCGGGTCCCGATCTCCCGGATCATCGCTCCCCGCTTCCCGACCAGGATCTGCTTCTGCGACCCGGTCTCGACGAGGACGAAGGCCCGCACGAGCTTGTCCTCGAGCTCGTCGACCTCGACCGAGATCGAGTGCGGCACCTCCTCGCGGGTGAGCTGGAGGGCCTTCTCGCGCACGAGCTCGCCGATCTGCTCGGTCTCGGTCTGATCCGTGCGGAGGTCGCGTGGGAAATAGAGCTGCTCGCTCTCGGGCAGGAGCTGGACGAGATCGCCGCGCAGCTCTCCCACGCCGTCCTTCGTCACCGCGCTGACGGGATGGAGCGCGTCGAAGTCGCCGAGGCGCGCGGCGGTCTGCATCTGCGAGGCGATGTGGGCCGGCTTCAGGCGGTCGACCTTGTTGAGGGCGATCACGACCGGGAGCCCGAGCGCGAACACGCGGCGCGCGATGAAGGTGTCGCCCGCACCGATCCGCTCGCGCGCCGACAGCACGAAGAGCACGGCGTCGATGTCCTCGAACGAGGAGTCGACGGTCCGCTGCATGCGCTGCGTAAGAGGGTCGAACGGGCGCTGGAAGCCGGGCAGATCGACGAGCACGAGCTGGAAGTCGTCGCCGTTGGCCACGCCGAAGATCCGCCGCCTCGTCGTGTGCGGCTTGTCCGAGACGATCGCCACCTTGCCGCCGCAGAGCGCGTTCACGAGCGTCGACTTACCGACGTTCGGCCGGCCGGCGACGGCGACGAAGCCGCTCCTCACGGCTCCTCGGGGAGGTTCCAGCCGTCGGGCAGGAGGTCGGCCGGCGTTGCGCTCACCACCTCTCCCCCCTCGCGGGCGTAGACGACGCGCTCCAGCCGGAACTCGTGCAGCCACTGGCGGCAGCCGCCGCACGGCGAGGCGGTGATCCCGATCGCCTCCAGGTCGCCCGGACGGTAGCCCGCCACGACGGCTCCGACGAGTGCCGAGCGCTCGGCGCAGACCCCGAGCGGGTAGGCGGCGTTCTCGACGTTCACCCCCTCGAACACGCGCCCGTCGCGGGCCCGCACCGCCGCTCCGACGAGGTAGCGGGAGTAGGGCGCATACGCGCGGGCGGAGACGGCGAGCGCGCGGTCGTAGAGCTCGCGGTCAGCGTCGGTCACGCCAGCACCTGGAAGACGACGAGCGTGACGAGCGAGCCGAGCAACCCGCCGTAGGCGACCTCGAGGGTGGAGTGCACACCCGACTCGATCCGCGTCTGGGCGACGAGGAGCGCAAGGATCAGCGCCACCGTGGACGCGAAGAAGCGCTCGCTACCGCCGTCGATCAGGAGCGTGATCGCCATCCAGCCGGCGAAGGCGATGCCCGCGTGGCCGGACGGGAGGCCGCCCCGCAGCGGCGTGCCGCTGCCCGTCAGGGCCTTGCTTGCGATCACGACGATGGTCGTCAGGACGAGCGCGATCAGGGTCAGGCTCGCCGGCGCGTTCGAGAGCCGGTCGAGCAGGCGCGTGCTCGGATCGGCGATCTTGGCCGAGAAGACCAGGTAGCCGACCGCGACCGCCGTGAGTGTCGCGATCAGCACGGATCCCGCGGCGATGTCCTTCGCCAGCTTCGCGTTCGGGTCGAACGACGTCGTGGAGACGTCGACCGCGCCCTCGACCGCCGTGTTGACCATCTCCGCGATCAGGACGAAGCCGATCGCGAGCAGCAACACGATCAGCTCGAGCCGCGAGACTCCCAGCACCACCGCGGCGACGAGGACGACGACCGCCGCGAAGACGTGGATCCGCATGTTCCGCTGCGTCCGCAGCACGTGGACGATGCCCTCGGTGGCGTAGTTGAAGCTGTCGAAGACCGAGGGCGGCCCGCGTCTGACGATCACGCGCCGAGCACCGCCTCGCGCCGCTCCATGCCCGGGCCGTGGTCGTAGCCGAGCAGGTGCAGCAGGCCGTGCACGAGCGGCGCGCGCCACGCCTCGCCGACGACCTCGGGGCAGAGCACGACGTCCCCGAGCTGCCGGGGCAGGCCGGCCGGCAGCGGCTCGCGCGCGTCGAGGGGAAAGGCGAGCACGTCCGTAACCTCGTCGACGCCGAGGTGATCCCGCTTCAACACGCGCATCTCGCCGGGGGCGACGAACGCGATTCCGAGCTCCCCCTCGTCGATCCCCTCGGCCGCAAGCACCTCGAGCGCGAGCCGGGCGACGGCTCCCTCGTCGACCTCCTCGGCGCTCCTGTTCGCAAGCTCGACAGTCACGGGGGTCATCGACTGCGCTGGGTTCCCGTCTCCTCGGCATGCCGCTTGTAGGCCTCGACGATGCGCTGGACGAGCTTGTGGCGGACGACGTCCCGGTTCGTGAAGGTGACGAACGAGATCCCCTCCGTGGCGAGGAGGATGTCCTGCACCTGGATCAGCCCGGAGGCCTGCTCGCGCGGCAGGTCGACCTGGGTGACGTCGCCGGTCACGACCACCTTCGAGCCGAAGCCGAGCCGCGTGAGGAACATCTGCATCTGCTCGGGAGTCGTGTTCTGCGCCTCGTCGAGGATGATGAAAGAGTCGTTCAGCGTGCGGCCGCGCATGAAGGCGAGCGGCGCCACCTCGATCGTGCCGCGTTCCATGTAGGCCGTCAGCTTGTCGGGATCGAGCATGTCGTAGAGAGCGTCGAAGAGCGGCCGCAGGTACGGATCGACCTTCGCGAGCATGTCGCCCGGGAGGAAGCCCAGGCGCTCGCCGGCCTCGACCGCGGGGCGGGTGAGGATGATGCGCCCGACCTGGCGCTCGGACAGTGCGGCGACCGCGAGCGCCATCGCGAGATAGGTCTTGCCCGTGCCGGCGGGGCCGATGCCGAACGTCACGGTTGAGTGGCGGATCGAGTCGACGTAGCGCTTCTGGGCGACGGTCTTCGGGGCGATCTCCTTGCCGCGGTGGCGCCAGACGACGT
>JACCZA010000386.1 GCA_013696185.1 Actinomycetota bacterium | reverse complement strand
CGACGGCGGCGTCCTCGCCGGGGCGCAGGAACGGCTCCCCGGCCCAGGCCTCGGCCCGGCGGGCGGCGGCCGCGAGGCCGTCCGTCACCGCCGACGCTGGTGTCGGCTGGTCGGTCGTCGTCTGCATCGGTGCAGCGCGCGCGGCGCTGCAGCTGTACGAGAATGAGGCGCCCGCCTCGATGCCGAAGCGAGCTCGCGCGGCTCAGCATAGCTGACCGGCGGTGATCTCGAACCCTATGCCGAAGGAGCCCTGGCGCTCTCGGCCAGCGTGCGGCCGGCGATCCGCTGGGAGATACCGGTCTGATCCAGGTGCCGGGTGATGCCGCCGCGGAAGAACGGGAAGCCCGCCCCGAGAAGCAGGCAGGTGTCGACGTCCGCCGCCTCTGCGACGACTCCCTCCTCGAGCAGGCGGGCGATCTCGTCCGCGATCGCCTCGAGCGCGGCCTTCGTCAGCTCCTCGACCGGGCGGGGCTCGTGCGCGACGACGACCGCCCCGTCCTCTCCCTCGGCGAGGCGGGCGAGCGTCGGCGAGAGCGGGAAGCGGTCGGGGTACGCCGCGTGCATCGTCTCGAGCGTGTGCAGCGCGACCCGCGGCCCGACCACCTGCAGCAGGACGGACGGCGCCATCGGCAGCCCGAGTCGCAGGATCGCCTCGTCGGTCTCCTCGACCGTGTTGCCGTGCTCGAGCGCGTCCATCAGGACGACCGTCATGCGCGTCAGGATGCGGTTGACGACGAACCCCGGCGCGTCGCGGACGAGCACGCCCGTCTTGCGCAGCGCCTTCGTCACCTCCCAGGCGGTCCGGAGCGTCGCGTCGTCCGTCCCGGGCGTCCGGATCAGCTCCACGAGCGGCATGAGGGCCACCGGGTTGAAGAAGTGCATCCCGACAAGGCGCTCCGGGTGCTCGAGCCGGGCCCCGAGGGCGGTGACCGAGAGTGACGACGTGTTCGTCGCGAGGATGCACTCGGGCGAGACGACCGCCTCGACCTCCGCGAGGGCACCCTGCTTGACGGTCAGGTCCTCGTAGACGGCCTCGACCACGAGGTCGCAGCCGGCGAGGGGCTCGAGCGCCGTCGAGCCGGAGACGAGCGAGCCGAGGAAGCGCGCCCTGCCCTCGTCGTAGCGGCCCTTCGCGACCTGTGCCGCGAGCTCGTCCCGGACCGACGCGAGCGCGCGCTCGACCACCTCCTGCTCGAGGTCGCGCAGCACGATCGGCACCTCGAGCCGGCGGAGGAAGAGGGTCGCCAGCTGCGTCGCCATCAGGCCCGCGCCGAGGATGCCGACGCGCTGCACGCGCCGGGGCGTCGCGTCCGGGATGCCGAGCCCCCGCTTCGCGCGCCGCTCGACGAGCCCGAAGGCGTAGATCGCCGCCTGCGCCTCCGCCCCGGGCAGCAGGTCGCCGACCGCTTCCTCCTCCTGCCGGAGACCCTCCTCGAGGCTCCAGCGTGCGGCGCCCTCGATCAGGTCGAGCGCTCGGTACGGGGCCGGCGCCGCGCCGTGGAGCGTGTCGTCCAGGCTGGAGCGCGCGCGGCGGACGAGCTCGGCTGCGTCGGACAGATCGGGCGCGGGTCGCGCCGGCAGTCCGCCCTCGACGGCCTCGAGCACGACGGCGATCGACTCGTCGAGGAACTCGGCAGGCTCGAGCAGCCGGTCGGCGAGGCCGAGCTCGAGTGCCCGCCGCGCGTCGAGCATCCGGTTCTGGCGCATCGGGTTCTCGACGATGAAGCGGATCGCCGACCTCACGCCGACGAGCCGCGGCAGGAGCTGTGTCCCGCCCCAGGCCGGGATGATCCCGAGGAAGCACTCCGGCGCGGCGACGTGGCGCACGGCCGCGGAGATCGTGCGGAGGTCGCAGTGGAGGGCGAGCTCGACACCGCCCCCGACGCAGACCCCGTTGATGGCGGCGAGCGTCGGGTACGGCAGCGCGCGGATGCGGCCGAAGAGCTCGTGGCCCGTGCGGCTCCCCGCCCGCGCGAGCTCGGCGTCGGTCACCCGGGGGAACTCGTCGAGGTCGGCGCCTGCGGCGAAGACGAAGGGCTTGCCGGTGACGACGAGAGCCGCCCACCCGCCGGCCTCGAGCTCGGGCAGCACGCGTGCGAGCGACTCGAAGGCCGAGCGGCCGAGCACCGTCGGCTTCGTGTGATCCTCGCCGTTGTCGAGCGTGACGAGCGCGAGCGCTCCGGCGTCGGTCTCGACGCGCGCCAGCTTGAACTCCGTCTCAGGCAGCGAGGTTCTCCCACACGAGCGCCGTGCCCATGCCCATGCCGACGCAGAGCGCGGTCAGGCCGTAACGGACGTCGGGCCGCTCGCGGAGGCCGTAGGCGAGCTGCGCCATCAGCCGGACGCCCGTGGCGGCGAGCGGGTGGCCGCAGGCGATCGCGCCGCCGTACGGGTTGAGGCGCGTGTCCTCGGGGTCGACGCCGAGCGCGTCGCACCAGGTCAGCACCTGCACCGCGAACGGCTCGTTCAGCTCGAACAGGCCGATGTCGTCGAGGGAGAGGCCTGTCTGCTCGAGCACACGCCTCGTCGCCGGGACGGGCCCCAGGCCCATCAGCTCCGGCTCGACGCCGGCGAAGGCGAACCCCGCGAGACGCATCGCCGGCCGCAGGCCGAGCTCCGCGGCAGTGTCCTCGGCGGCGAGGAAGCAGGCGGTCGCGCCGTCGGTGAGCCCCGCCGAGTTGCCCGCCGTGACGCGGCCGCCGGCGCGAAACGGCGTGCGCAGGGCGGCGAGCGCCTCCATCGTCGTGTCCGGCCGGAGGAACTCGTCACGGTCCGCGCGCTGCCAGCCCCCGTCGGTGAAGACGGCCATCGGCACGACCGTCTCGCGCATCACGCCGTCCTGCCACGCTGCCGCGGCCCGCTGCTGCGAGCGGACGGCGAAGGCGTCGGCGTCCTCGCGCGTCAGCTGCGGGAAGCGATCGTGCAGGTTCTCGGCGGTCGAGCCCATCGTGACGGCTGAGCCGTCCACGAGGCGCTCGGCGACGAAGCGCGGGTTGAAGTCGACGTTCGCGCCCATCGGGTGGTGCCCCATGTGCTCGACGCCGCCCGCGAGCACGACGTCGGCGGCTCCCATCGCGATCTCGCCCGCACCCGCCGTCACCGCGGTGAGGGCGCCCGCGCACATCCGATCGACCGCGAAGCCGGGCACCGTGTGCGGGAGGCCGGCGAGCAGGGCGACGTCTCTGCCGAGCGTCAGGCCGCTGTCGCCGACCTGGGAGGTCGCCGCGAGGACGACGTCGCCGATCCGCTCGGGCGGGATTCCGGGATTGCGGCGCAGCAGCTCGCGGACGACCTTCACGCCCATGTCGTCGGCCCGCGTGCGCCAGAAGCTGCCTCCGGGGCCGGCCCTGCCGAACGCCGTCCGGACTCCGTCGACGTACACCACCTCGCGCAGCGTCCGCGCCATCCCGCCCGCCTCCCGCTCGACGCGTGGAGAATACTGAGCGGGTGGAGGACTGGACCGCGCACGCCGAGCGGGAGATCGCGCGCTACCGGGACGGCGAGGGCCGCCTCGGGGAGGCGCGGGACGACGACGCGCGCCAGCGGCAGCTGACGCGGCTGGCCAACGCTGCGGGAGGCGCCGGGCTCGCGCTGCTGATGCG
>JACCZA010000381.1 GCA_013696185.1 Actinomycetota bacterium | reverse complement strand
GGGCTGCTCGAGCGCCTCGAGGGCGACGAGCCCAGCCCCGACGAGGCCCGCCGAGGCTCCGAGCGCCGCGCGCTCGACGCGCACGAGATCGCGGCCGGGCGCGAGCGCCTCCCGGGCGAGCACCTCGCGCGCCGGCTCGAGCAGGAGCTCCCCCGCCGCGGCGAAGCCGCCGCCGAGGACGACGAGCTCCGGATTGAAGATGTTCACGAGGCTGCCGATCCCCGAGCCGAGCCTCCGCCCGACCTCTCGCAAGACGGCGCGCGCCGCCTCGTCTCCCTCCTGCGCCAGGCGGACGAGCTCGCGGGAGTCGACCTCCGGCCCGAGCGCCTCGTGGGCAGCCTTCGTCGCGGCGCCGCCCGAGGCGAGCGCCTCGAAGTGCCCCCGCCCCGTACACGTGCCCTGGCAGAGCGGCCCGTCGTGCTGCAGCACCATGTGCCCGAGCTCCGCGCCCGCGCCGATCCAACCGCGATACGGCCGTCCGTCGAGGATGAGACCTCCGCCGATGCCCGTTCCGAGCGTCAGCATGATCATGTGGCGGGTGCCGCGGCCGACGCCGATCCTCCACTCGGCGATCGCCGCGCAGTTCCCGTCGTTGTCGATCGCGACCGGCAACCCGAAGCGCTCGCGCATCCGCTCACGTACATCGACGTCGGCGAGCGGGACGTTGACCGACGAGATCGCCCGCCCGCTGCGCTGATCGATCGTGGAGGGAATGCCGAGCGCGATCGCCGCGATCCCGTCGTCGAGCATCTCCTCGATCGCGACGTCGAGGGTGCGGAGCAGCTCGTCCTGGCTCAGGCGGGGCGTCGGCCGCTCGTGCCGCCGCTCGATTCTGCCCTCGGAGTCGATCACGCCCGCGAGCAGCTTCGTCCCCCCGAGGTCGATCCCGATCACGCGTTGGCTCGCCAAGGGGTGGCTAGCATATGCCGCCGCATGGGCCGCGTAGACAAGCCGTACCGCGTCTATCGCGGCGGCAGGGCCCGCGGCGGGGTGCCGGCGCGTCCCAGGCCGGGTCAGCCGCAGGGGATCAACGGCCGGGCACCGGGCCCCGCCCCCGAGCCGAGGCAGCGCAGACGTCGCCGCCGCTTCGGCTGGGGCCGGCGGATCGCGCTCGCCGTCGGCCTGCTGCTCGTCGCGTGCGTCGCCTGGGGTGCGACGAGCTTCCTGGCGCTGCAAAGCGGCGTCCGCGAGGCGAACGGCGAGCTCGAGCCGGGGACCCTCGCCGCGCTCGACAGGCAGGACGGGCTCCTGCTCTCGAAACCGACGATCCTCCTGCTGCTCGGCACGGACCACTCGACCACGATCGTCCAGCGGGCGGGCTCGCGGCGAGCCGACTCGATCATGCTCCTGCGCACCGATCCCGAGCACCACCGCCTCGCCTTCCTCTCGATCCCGCGCGACCTGCGCGTCGACATCCCGGGCCACGGGCCGAACAAGATCAACGCCGCGTTCCAGCTCGGCGGCGCCCCGCTCGCGCTCCAGACGGTGCGCGCCTTCACCGGGCTCCGTGCCAACCACGTCGCGCTCGTCGACTTCAACGACTTCCGCGGCCTGATCGACGCGGTCGACGGGATCGAGGTCGACGTGCCGGGGCCGATCCTCGCGAACAAGTTCGACTGCCCGTACGCCACGCAGGCGGCCTGCGACCGCTGGGCCGGCTGGCGCTTCGGGCGCGGCCCGCAGGAGATGGACGGGCGCCGGGCGCTCGTCTACGCGAGGATCCGCGACAACCGCCTCAACACCGCCGAGTCGGACCTGACGAGGGGCGAGCGGCAGCAGCAGGTGGTGCAGGCGATCGGGAAGAAGGTGCTCTCGCCCCTGACCGTGATCCGCCTGCCCTTCATCGCGGGCGAGATCGTGCGTCCGCTCACGACCGATCTCAGCGCCGCCCAATTCGCCCAGCTCGGGTGGCTCCGCTTCCGCTCCTCGCCCGAGCGGACGCTCCGCTGCCGGCTCGGCGGCACGCCCGACACGATCGGCGGTCAGGCGTTCCTGCTCGCCTCGGAGGAGAACCGGAACACGATCGCCATGTTCACCGGAGCGGCGGCGCCACAGCCCCCGCTCCCGGGCTCGGGTCCCTTCGGGCCCGGCTGCTTCGTCGGCGCGAGCCCGAGGTCCCGCTAGGAGCGTCTCAGGCCTCGGCTGCCTTCTTCTCGACGGTCTTGCCGGGCGAGTCCGAGCCGGAGTCGGAGTCCGAGCCGGAGCCGCCGTCCGACCCGGAGCCCGAGCCCGAGTCGCCGTCCTTCGCGCCGCCCTTGCGCGAGGAGCGCCCGTAGTCGGTCGCGTAGAAGCCCGAGCCCTTGAAGTGCACGGCGACCGGGTAGAGCACGCGCACGAGCGGCCCGACCTCGCACACCTCGCAGCGCTCGGGCTGGGCGTCCGCCATGCGCTGGAAGAGCTCGAAGACATGGCCGTTCGGGCAGCGGTACTCGTAGATGGGCATCCGGAGAGAGGCTAGCAGCGCACACCCGCGCTACCTTTCTCGCCTTGAGCGCCACGACCGCCCCGACGACGAGCGGGCTCACGCCGTCGCCAGGACCGGTCGAGAGCCACGCTCGGGTGCACCGCTCCGTCGAGATCGGCGCGCGCGCCTACCGCGCGGGCGTCGTCCTCTGCGCCGTCGCGGCGGGAGCCTTCCTGCTCCTGCGCCGCGAGGCCTGGCCGCCCCACGAGGACGAGGCCCTCGCGCTCGCGATCGGCTCGGACTCCCTCGGCGGCATGCTCGGCACGGTGCTCGGGGAGCGCGGCGGAGCGCCGCTGCACTTCCTCGTCGCCTGGACCGTCGCGCACCTCGACGGGGGCATCGGCGCGCTCCGGCTCGCCTCCGCCGTCTTCGCCGTCGCGAGCGTCCCCCTCGTCGCCGCGCTCGCTTCCCGGCTGGCCGAGCGAGCGGTCGGCCTCCTCGCCGCCGCCCTCGCCGCCGCGAGCTGGGTCTTCCTCTTCCACGGCGTCTACGGGCGGATGTACAGCCTCTTCCTCGTCACGAGCCTGC
>JACCZA010000365.1 GCA_013696185.1 Actinomycetota bacterium | reverse complement strand
GGAAGTCGGCGCGCCCGACGTGGCGCAGCTCCGCCGGGTGCCCGTAGAGCGGATCGAGCAACAGCGAGCGCGAGCGGGCGAGCACCTCCTCGACGTCGCCGACGACGAAGAGCGTGCCGATCTTGCGGCCTTCCCTGCCCTCGCGGGCGATCTCGACGGCGAGCTCGGTCACCTCCTCGAGCGTGCGCCGGCCGGCGCGCGTGCAGCGAGCGCTCTCGCAGACGGGGCCGAAGATCTCCTCCAACCGGTCCTCTCTCGTGTCCGTCGCCATCGCTCGAGTCAACGATACGGGCGCGCGCCGCGTTCCGGTCGTGAGGAACGATCGTCACGCTCCCGGCCGAGCTCCGTACCACCGCCGGCGCAGGTTCTCTGCTACCGGGGTCTGACCCCGAACGAGCGCGGGGTCGCTCGCGGCTTGGCAAGCTCTCGCCGAGGAAGCCTCGATCTGAGCGCCGCGACGTCATCCCGCACCGCCAGCCTCACGGCACTCCGCCGGCTCGCCGTCGGGGCGCAGGGGTACACGACGCGCTTCCGCCGCGGCGACGCCGCGGGCGTGGAGGCGACGGTCGACCGCCTGTCCTGCGTCCAGCTCGACTCGATCTCGGCGGTCGACCGGAGCCACCGCCTCGCGCTCGGCGCGCGGGTCGGCGCCTACCCGCGCGGCACCGTCTCGCTCCTCCTCGCATCGGGCCGCGTCTTCGAGTACTGGGCCCACGAGGCGTGTCTGATCCCGATCGCGGACTATCCGCTCTTCAGGCGTCCGATGCAGGAGGGACACCGCGCCGAGTGGTACGCCCGCCACCTGAACGAGGGACCGGAGCTCGCGGAGGCGGTGCTCGAGCGGATTCGGGAGCAGGGTCCGCTCGCCTCGCGCCACTTCGAGGGCCAGGGAGGCGGCGGGATGTGGAACTGGAAGCCGGCGAAGCGCATGCTCGAGAGCCTCTGGAACCTGGGCACCCTCTCGATCGCGGGCCGGCAGGGCTTCCAGCGCCTCTACGACTTGACCGAGCGCGTGATCCCGCGGGAGTACCTCCAGGCACCGGTGCCGAGCGAGCCGGAGCTGCTCCGCTCGCTCGCCCTCCGCGCCGTTCACGCCCGCGGCGTGCTGACGGAGGCCGCCGTGCGCGAGCACTACCGGCTTCGCGGCGGCGCGGCCCGGCTCCAGCCCCACCTCGACGCGCTCGTCAGCGACGGCCTGCTGGAGCGGCACGCCGTCGACGACGGTGGCGCGCCGGTCTACGTGCCCGGCGGGGCCGGGCTCGACCTGCCCGCTCCCGCGGGCGGCGTCCTCCTCTCGCCGTTCGACAACCTGGTCTGGGACCGCGTCTTCCACGCGCGGCTCTTCGGGTTCCGCCACCTGATCGAGGTCTACAAGCGCGAGCACGAGCGCGTGTACGGCTACTACGTCCTCCCCTTCCTCCTCGGCGACCGCATCGTCGGCAGGGCCGACCTGAAGGCCGACCGCCGCGAGGGGGTCCTGCGCGTGCGCGCCTTCCACCTCGAGCCGGGAGTCCGCGACCGGCGCCGCGTCGAGGGTGAGCTCGACCGGGCGCTCGCCCGCCTCGCCCGGACGATCGGGCTCGAGCGAGTGGAGCGGTGATCGAGCTCTCCCGCGGAGAGGCCAGGAGGCTCGCGGTAGCGGGTCAGCTGCTCGACGGTCCGCGGCCGACGGACGTCCTGGAGGTCGTCGAGCACCTCGGCAGGGTGCAGATGGACCCGACGAGCGCGGTCGCGCCCAGCCAGCTCCTCGTGCTCTGGAGCCGCCTCGGGACCTACTCCGTCGCCGAGCTCGAGCGCCTGCTGTGGGAGGAGCGGCGGCTGTTCGAGTACTGGGCCTACATCGTCCCGACCTGCGACTACGGCGTCCACCGCGAGACGATGCGCCGGTACCCGCGCGGCGAGAGGACTCGCTCGGTCTACATGCGCGGCTGGCTGGCGGAGAACCGGACCTTCCGCCGCTATGTACTCGGCAAGCTCCGGCGAGAGGGGCCGCTCCGCTCGCGCGATCTCGAGGACCGCGCGGTCGTGCCCTGGCGCACGGGCGGCTGGAACGACGGCAAGAACCTCGGTCGCATGCTCGACCTGCTCTGGTTTCGCGGCGAGATCATGATCGTCGGGCGCGACGGCGCTCAGCGCATCTGGGATCTGGCGGAGCGCCGCCTGCCCGCCGCCGAGCCCCGTCTCCCGCAGCGCGAGGTGGCACGGCGCCTCGTCGAGGGACAGCTCCGCTCGCGCGGCGTCGCGCGCGCCGACGACTTCGGCTACGCCTTCGACGGGGCTCCGCCCGGGCGCGGGCGCGCACTGCTCGAGCTCGTGCGGGAAGGCGTCGCCGTCCCAGTGGGCGTCGAGGGCCTCTCGGGTGAGTGGTACGCGCACCGCGACCTCCTCGAGCGCGGGCCGGGCGAGCCGCGGACGACGCTCCTGTCCCCCTTCGACAAGGTGATCTCGAACCGGGAGCGCACCGAGGAGCTCTTCGGCTTCCGCTTCCGCCTCGAGATCTACGTGCCGAAGGAGAAGCGCGAGTACGGCTACTTCGTCCTGCCGATCCTGCACGGCGACCGCCTGATCGGGCGGATCGACCCCCTCATGGACCGGCGCAGCGGCCGGCTCACGATCCACGCGGTCCACGCCGAGCCCGGCGCGCCCGGCGACGCGGGGCCGGCCGTGGGGGCGGCGATCCAGGAGCTCGCGGCGTGGCTCGGAGCGACGGAGGTCGTCTACGCGGGCCGGGTGCCGGCAGCGTGGCAGCCCCTAGACTGACCCTCGTGGACTTCGAGACGCGGGCGATCCACGACGGGCAGGAGCCGGATCCCACCACCGGCTCGGTCACCGTACCGATCTACCAGACCTCGACCTTCGTGCAGGAGGGCGTCGGGCAGCACAAGGGCTACGACTACGCGCGCGTGGCGAACCCGACGCGCACGGCGCTCCAGGACTGCCTCGCCTCGCTCGAGGGCGCCGAGCACGGGGTCGCGTTCTCGTCCGGCCTCGGTGCGGTGACGACGATCATGCACCTCGTCCACCCGAGCGAGCACGTCGTCTGCGTGAACGACGTCTACGGGGGCGTCTACCGGATGTTCTCGCAGGTCTACGAGCCGAAGGGCTACGGGTTCACCTACCTCTCGGCCGAGTCGATCGGCGAGGGCCTGGGCGAGCACATCGACGAGCGCACCCGCCTCGTCTGGCTCGAGACGCCGACGAACCCCCTCCTGAACATCGTCGACATCCGCGCTGCGGCAGAGGCGGCCCACGCGGTCGGCGCCCTCGTCGTCGTCGACAACACCTTCGCGACCCCGTATCTCCAGCGCCCGCTCGAGCTCGGCGCCGACGTCGTCGTCCACTCGACCACGAAGTACCTCGGCGGCCACTCCGACGTCGTGGGGGGCTTCGCCGCGACGAACGACCCCACCGTCGCCGAGCGCCTCCGCTTCCTGCAGAAGTCGCTCGGCGCCGTTCCGGGCCCCTTCGACTCGTGGCTCGTGCTGCGCGGGCTGAAGACGCTCGCCGTCCGCATGCGCCAGCACTGCGAGAACGCGCACCGGGTGGCCGCGTTCCTCGACGAGCACCCCGCAGTCGAGCGCGTGCTCTATCCCGGCCTGCCCAGCCACCCGGGCTACGAGCTGGCCTCACGGCAGATGCGCGACTACGGCGGCATGATCTCCATCCTCGCCGAGTCCGAGGAGGAGGCCGTCGCGCTCGTCGCCCGGACGAAGCTCTGGTCCCTCGCCGAGAGCCTCGGCGGCGTGGAGAGCCTGATCGAGCACCCCGCCCGCATGACGCACGCCTCGACAGCCGACGCGCCCTTCGCGGCGCCGTCGAACCTCGTGCGCCTGTCGGTCGGCATCGAGTCGGCGGACGACCTGATCGCCGACCTCGAGGCTGCGCTCGTCCGTTCCGCCGCCGGCGCGCCCGCGTAGCGATGCGCCTCGTCGCCCGACTCTTCCGCCTCATCTGGGGCGGCGATGTCGAGCCCGCGCTCAGGCCGGTGCTCGCCCTCGGCCTGGCCGGCGCGATCGCGAACTCGGCCGGCTGGAGCTTCATGGGCATCTGGGCGATCAAGGAGCTCGGGGCGGAGGGCTCGCAGCTCGGCTTCGCCTTCCTCGGCGGCGCGTGTCTCGCGGCCATGTCCGGCTTCGCCGGGGGCTACCTGTCCGACCGGGTCGGGCGCCGGCCGGTCATCCTCGTCGGGGGAGGCGGCACGGCGCTCTACATCCTGCTCTTCCTGACGGCCGGCCAGAACGTCCCGCTCGGCCTCGCCCTGCTCGCCGGCGCCGGGGTCTTCGGAGCGCTCGGCGGCTCGGTCACCCAGGCGATGATCGCCGACCTCGTCCCGCCCGAGCAGCACGAGGCCTCCTACGCCTCCGTGCGCGTCGCGCAGAACCTCGGCGTCACGATGGGACCGCCGCTCGGCAGCCTCCTCCTCTTCATCGGCAGCTGGAGCGCGCTCTTCGTCGGCGTGTCGATCATGTCCAGCACGAGCTTCCTGCTCGCGCTGCGCTACCTGCCGCGGCGGGGCGCCTACGCGCCGGAGCACGCGCCCGAGCGCGGCTCGCTCTCGGTCATCCGCGGCGACCGGGCCTTCCAGCTCTTCCTCGTCTCCGGGATGCTCGCGTACCTCGTCTACGTCGCCTCCGAGACCGTCCTGCCGATCTCGCTCGTGGACACCCACGGAATCGCCCCGGCGACCTGGGGCTTCCTGCTGATCGTGAACCCCGCGCTCGTGACGGTCTTCCAGCTCCGATTGACACGGCGCGTCTCCCGCTACCCCGCCGCGCCGAAGCTCGTCGTGGCGATGCTGCTCATGGGCTTCCCCTTCCTGCTGCTCTCGGTCAGCGCGGCGGTCCCGGTGATCCTCCTCGTGATCGTCGTCTTCGTGATCGGGGAGATGCTGTGGGTGCCGACCTCGCAGACGATCATCGCCGGGCTCGCGCCGCCCGACATCCGCGGCGCCTACATGGGCGCCTTCGGCAGCGGCTCTGCGGCGGGCTTCGCGCTCGCGCCCTTCCTCGGCCTGCAGATCCGCTCCGGCTACGGCGACACGGCGATGTGGGGCTTCTTCGCGATCGCCTCGCTCTTCGCGGCAGCGACGGGAGCGGCAGCGTGCCGCACGGCGGTGCGGCGATCGAGAGGCGGCGGAGCTCTGCAGCCGCGGTCGGCCGCCGAAGGGGTCTGACCCCTTCGGCGCTGCTACTCGAGCCAGGCTCTATTCAGAGTGCAACAACGCTTCCGACGCAGGCTGAAGGCGCC
>JACCZA010000069.1 GCA_013696185.1 Actinomycetota bacterium | reverse complement strand
TGGAGGCGGCGGGAATCGAACCCGCGTCCGCGGACGCACCGGACAAAGCGTCTACAAGCTTAGGCTGCCCTTTCGTTTCGCCCGCCGGCCGGTGGACAGCCGACCTACCGCCGGGCTAGTCATCCTTTGGATGTCGCGTCGCGGGCGATTGACTCTCCCTTGACGCCGAGCCCGTTTGTTAGCGCCACTGCCCTGGCCACGGGCCGAGCCAGGAGCGACGCGTCACCTAACTAGGTTAGGCGGCGAGTGCGAGTTCGTTATCCGCACTTACTGATGGTTCCGGTTGTTTTACGAGGCCGACCGGAGACCTCGGCTTGCAGCTCTGCCGGAGAACCGACCACGTCGAAACCAGGTCGCCCCCGTATGTTGTCGAGTTCCCAGTCTAGCCGCGCTGCGCTGTTTCCGCCACGAGCGAGCTGCCGCCCGCTCAGCGCCGCCGGCTGAGCGCGCGCTCCATCTGCCGCTTCGCGTCGCGGTCGGCGATGTCGCGGCGCTTGTCGCGCCCCTCCTTGCCCCGCGCGAGCGCGAGCTCGACCTTGACCTTGCCGTCCTTGAAGTACAGCCGCGTCGGCACGAGCGTCAGCCCGCGCTCCCGCACCCTGCCGATCAGCGAGGCGATCTCGCCCCGGTGGAGCAGGAGCTTGCGGTCGCGATCGGGCTCGTGGTTCGCGTAGTTGCCGCCGTCGTAGGTCGCGATGCTCGCCCCAAGCAGCCACGCCTCGCCGTCGCGCACGTCGGCATAGGCCTGTCCGAGCGTGACACGCCCCTCGCGGAGCGACTTCACCTCGGTGCCGGTCAGCACCACGCCCGCCTCGAAGCGGTCGAGCAGGTGGTAGTCGTACCGCGCCCGGCGGTTGTCCGCGATCAGCTTTTCGCCCTTCGGCCGTGCCATCCACCGATTGTAGGGACGCGCCGCCGGCGGCCCCCGCGGACGCTACCGCTCGGCCCGCGCGCCTCTCGGATCCGGCAGCGGCGTCAGGACCGGCTCGAGCTGGTCGCGCAGGTGCTCGAAGGCGGGCGGCAGCGAGAGCGACTCGCCGAGGTGCTCCATCGGCTCGTCCGTGGCGAAGCCCGGGCCGATCGTCGCCAGCTCGAACAGCACGCCGCTCGGCTCGCGGAAGTAGACCGAGCGGAAGTAGAAGCGATCGATCACCTCTGTCGGGCGCGCCCCCGAGGCGGCCACCCGCTCCCGCCAGGCTGCGTGGTCTTCCATCGGCGAGGCCCAGGCGACGTGGTGAACCGTGCCCGCGCCGCCCATGCCCACCTCGGCCGGGGGCGGGCCGTAGACGTAGAAGGAGCCTCGTTGCCCCCCACGCACCTCCCACGCCGTCTCCCCCGCCGCCTCGAAGCCCAGGGTCTCCTCCAGGAAGCGTCGACTCTGCTCGGGCCGGCCGGAGTAGGCCCGCACGTGGTCGAATCCCTGCAGCGCGAGCTCGGCGGGGATCTCCGGGTGCTGCGCGACGAGCGGCTCGTCGGCGGTCTCGACCATGGCGAGCTCGAGGCTCATGCCCTCGGGATCCTCGAAGCGCAGCCGGCCCGGCTCTCGCTCGAGCCCCGAGACCTCGTCGGCGAGCCTTCCCGCCCAGAAGTCGAGGGCCTCCTCGGAGGCGACCCGCCAGACGATCCGGTACACCATCCCGGCGCCGGCTCGTCCCCGGCGGGCGCCCGGGTACTCGAAGAAGGTGAGGTCGGTGCCCGCGCTGCCGCGCTCGTCCGCGTAGAAGAGGTGGTAGACGGTCGGGTCGTCCTGGTTGACCGTCTTCTTGACGAGGCGCAGGCCGAGCACGCGCGCGTAGAAGTCGACGTTGCGGGGCGCGTCGGCGGTGATCGCCGTGATGTGGTGGAGTCCTTCGAGACGCATCGGGGTCCTTTCGCTTCGCTTCGCTCCTCGGATCTAACGTCGCCGGGTTGCCCGGCCCTTCCCGCCGCCGGCTCCGGCAAGTGAGAGCTCGACCTTGCCCTCGCTACGGCGGATCTCCTCGACCTGCACCTCGATCGCCTCGCCCAGGCGGTAGGCACGCTTCGAGCGCCGGCCGCGCAGCGTGGTGCCGAGCGGGTCGAGCTCGAAGTAGTCCCCCGGCAGGCGCCTGGCCGGCAGGAAGCCCTCGAAGACGTCGCCGAAGCGGACGAAGAGCCCCGAGCCGATCAGGCCGATGATCTCGCCCTCGAACGCGGCCTCCCAGCCGAGCTCGAAAAGCCGTGCCTCGAGCAGCCACGCGAGACAGATCTCGTCCGCGAGGTACTCGACCTGCGCGGCCTCCCGTTCCCGGACCGACGTGTGCTCGGCGAGCTCGCCGAGGTCGGTCGCCGCAAGCTCCTCCCCCTCTCCGAGCTCGCGCAGCAGGGCGCGGTGACAGACGAGATCGGGATAGCGGCGGATCGGCGAGGTGAAATGGCAGTAGGCGCGGCTCGCGAGGCCGGAGTGCCCGAGGTTGGAGGGGTGGTAGCGCGCCCGCTTGAGAGAACGCAGGACGAGCGCCGGGAACGCCTCCTGCCCGCGCCCCGATCGGGCCACGTAGTCGGTCACGCGCTCGGCGACGCGCGCCGCGAGGCGCTCGGCGGCCGCGGGCGCGAGCCGGTCCCCGTCCGGCACGGGCGGCGTCGGGACGCCGAGCTCCGCCAGCTTCGAGACGAGCAGGAGCACCGCCTGGGACTCGGGCCGCTCGTGCACGCGGAAGAGCGCCTCGCGGCGGCGCCCGGCCAGCAGGCCGGCGACCGCCTCGTTCGCGAGGATCATCAGCTCCTCCACGAGCGCATGGGCATGCGGCTCGCTCTCGCGCCAGGCGCGCTCCACCCCGCCCCGGCCGTCGAACGCGAAGGTGAGCTCGCCGGTCTCGATGCGCAGCGCGCCGCGGGCGAAGCGCCGCCGGCGCAGCTCGGCAGTGAGCCGCTCGGCGAGACGCAGGCCATCCTCGAGTCGTTCCTCCACGGTCTCGCGCCCGGCGAGGACGGCCTCCGCACGCCCGTAGGTCAGCCGCTCGTCGCTGCGGATGACCGAGCGGTAGAACGTCGGCTCGCCGGGTTGAAGCGCCGCGTCGAAGGGCAGCTCGACGGTCACGCACAGGCGCTCGACACGGGGGCGCAGGCTGCAGGCATCGTCCGCCAGCGCGGGAGGGAGCATCGGCGCCACGAGGCCGGGGACGTAGGTCGAGAAGGCGCGCTGCGCCGCGCCGCGATCGAGCGGCGAGCCCGGCGGCACGTAGGCGGAGACGTCGGCGATGTGCACCCACGCGCGGATGCCCTCGCCCTCGGCACGGAGCGAGAGGGCGTCGTCGTAGTCCTCGGCGGTCTCCGGGTCGATCGTGAACGTGACGAGCTCGCGCAGATCGACGCGGCCCTCGACGCTCGGCTCCGGCACGACGTGAGGCTCGAACTCGACGCGCGCGCCCGTCTCGACGAGCAGGCCCTCGAGCACGGCCTCGATCGCCTTCGCAGGGCCGAGCACCCGCTCGAGCCGCGCTCGCCCCCGCGCCGGACGGACGACCGCGAGGTCGCCGGGGCGCGCGTCGCCGAGCCCCTTGCGGTCGAGCACGAGCGACGCCCCGGGCTCGAAGAACGGCTCGCCGACGACGAGCTTGCCGCGTCGCCCGACCTCGACGACGAGGGTGTCGCTCAGACCTTGAGGAAGCGCCGCAAGGTGAGGCCGGAGCCGGCGGCGCCGAGCAGCAGGCCGACACCGACGAGGATCGCCGCGGTCCAGACGAAGTCGAGCGCGCCCGCGCCCGAGTAGTCGACCTGGCCGAGCAGCGACGGCAGCGCCACCTCCTTGCCGAGGAGCAGCAGGAGAACGGCTCCGAGCGACCCGACGAGCCCGCACAGCAGGCCCTCGATCATGAACGGGCCGCGCACGAACCAGTTCGTCGCACCCACGAGCTTCATCACCTCGATCTCGCGCCGGCGCGAGAAGATCGAGAGGCGGATGGTGTTCGCGATCAGCAGCGTCGAGGCACCGAGCAATACGAGCACCGCGATCAGGACGATCGTCGAGATGATCGTGGCGGCGCGCAGGATCGGCTCGGCCACGCGCTTGCCGTAGTTGACCTTCTGCAGGCCCGCGGGGCCTGCCCGCTCGAGCTTGCGCGCGATCGTCGCGACGTCCTCGGCGTTCCTCGGCACGATCTCGAAGGCGGCCGGCAGCGGGTTGGACGTGAGGTTGGCGACGAGCTGCGGCGTGCGCTTGCGCTGGATCCTGAGCGCCTCGTCCTTCGAGATGAAGTCGGCGGAGGCCACCTGCGGCAGGCGCAGGATCGTCCGCTGGACGACCGCGATCTGCGCCCGGTCCGCCTCCTTCGCGCAGGTGAGCTCGGTGCAGAGGTACGCCTTCACGAGCAGCTTGTCCTTCTGGTCGTCGGTCCACGACACGACCCACGTGCCGAGGGCGATGAACAGACCGAGCAGGAACATCCCGATCAGGACCGTCATCGTCGCCGCGATCGTGGTCGAGGCATTGGCGACCGTCGACTTGACGGCCTCGGAGAGGACGAGCCGCAGCCTCACTCCGACGCGTACCCCCCTCGGCGCTCGTCGCGGGCCAGCAGACCGTCCTCGAGCGCGATCACGCGCTTGCGCATCTTGTCCACCAGCTCGCGGTCATGGGTGACCATCAGGATCGTCGTGCCCGAGCGGTTGATCCGGTAGAGCAGCTGCATGATGCCGACGGAGGTGTCGGGATCGAGGTTGCCGGTCGGCTCGTCGCAGATCAGGAGCGGCGGCTGGTTGACGAAGGCGCGCGCGATCGACACCCGCTGCTGCTCGCCGCCCGAGAGCTCGTCGGGCAGGGAGTTCATCTTGTGCGAGAGGCCGACGAGCGTCAGCACCTCGGGCACCTTGCGGCGGATCGACGCCCGGCTCTCGCCCTGCACGTTGAGCGCGTAGGCGACGTTCTCCGCCGCCGAGCGATTGGGCAGGAGCTTGAAGTCCTGGAAGACACAGCCGACGTTGCGCCGCAGCAGCGGCACCTTCGCGCCCTTCAGCCGGCCGAGGTCGCGTCCACCGACGACCAGCCGGCCGTCGGTCGGCTCGATCTCCTTCAGCAGCAGCTTGATCAGGGTCGACTTGCCCGAGCCGGAGGCACCCACGATGAAGACGAACTCGCCCTTCTCGATCACGAACGAGACGTCGCTGAGCGCAGCCACGCCCGGCTCGTAGACCTTCGTCACGCTCTCGAACACGATCATCGCCCCCGGGGACGCGGCGGCAGAGCGCTCGCGTTCGGGCTCGGCGAGCGCCGTTTGAGACTCGGTGTTGAGATCGAGATCCTGCACCGGCTGGAAGGAGCGGCGCCCCGGGGGAGGCGCACGGGTCGAGACGACGGGGCAGGAGTGTAGCGCAAAGGCCTGCTCTCGCCCACATCGCTAGAGAATCTGACCGGCCGCCTTCGCCAGCAGGTAGGCGTGGATGAAGGGGTCGAGGTCGCCGTCGAGCACGCCCGCGGTGTTGCCGACCTCGAAGTCGGTGCGGTGATCCTTCACCAGCTGGTAGGGCTGCAGCACGTAGCTGCGGATCTGGCTGCCGAAGCCCGTGTCCTGCACGGCGCCCCGCTCGCGCGCGAGCTCGCTCTCCCGCTCCTCCTCCTTGAGCTCGGCGAGCCGCGAGCGCAGCATCTTCAACGCGGTCTGCTTGTTCGACATCTGCGAGCGCTCGTTCTGGCACTGCACGACGATGCCCGTCGGCAGGTGGGTGATGCGCACGGCGGAATCGGTCTTGTTGACGTGCTGACCGCCGGCGCCGCTCGCACGGTAGGTGTCGATTCGGAGCTCCGACTCGTCGATCTCCACGCCTCCCCCGTCCTCGAGCAGCGGGCTCACGATCACCTGTGCGAACGAGGTCTGGCGCCGATGCGCGCTGTCGAAGGGCGAGAGCCGGACGAGGCGGTGCACGCCGCGCTCGGCCTTGAGGATGCCGTAGCCGTTCTCCCCCTTGACGGTGAACGTGCCCGACTTGAGTCCGGCCTCCTCGCCGGGGCTCGCCTCGATCAGCTCGGTGCCGAACGTGCGGCGCTCGGCCCAGCGCAGGTACATCCGCAGCAGCATCTCGGCCCAGTCCTGGGCGTCCGTACCGCCCTCCCCCGCGTGGATCGTGACGACCGCGTCCCGCGCGTCGTAGGTGCCCGTGAACAGGGCCTCCTCCTGGAGGCGCTCCAGCTCACGGCGGATCGGCTGCAGCGAGCTCTCGATCTCGGCGGCCATCTCGCCGTCGAGCGCGAGCAGCTCGGCCGCGTCGTCGGCCTCGCGCTGGAGCCGCTCGTAGCGCTCGAGGCGCCGGGTCACGCGCGCGTGCTCGGACGACAGGCTCGCCGCTGCCGCCTGGTCGTCCCAGAAGCCGGGCTCCCCCATGCGGGCCTCGAGCTCGGCGGAGCGCGCCTTCAGCGACGGGGGGTCAAAGGTAATCACGGACCCAGGCGAGCTGGGTCCTGATCTCCTCGAGCTGCTGCTCCAGCGGTGGGGCTGCCTGCTCGGTCACGCCCCGGATGCTAGCGGCCGCCGCGGGCGGGCGAGCGCTGCGCGGTCTCGCCCTACTGGCCGTGGCAGCGCTTGAACTTCTTGCCCGACCCGCACCAGCAC
>JACCZA010000346.1 GCA_013696185.1 Actinomycetota bacterium | reverse complement strand
GTCGGTCCCAGCCCCCGAGCTAGACGGGCTCCCCGGGAGGAGCCTGCGGGGAGGGGAGCTGGTGCAGCTGCACGATCTTCCCCTCGCGCACCTTGAAGACGGCGGTCACCTCCTGCCCCGGGCCGTCGCAGGGGCTCGTCTCGCGGTCCTCCAGGCGGAAGACGGTGGTCACCGTCTCGCCCTTCGACTCGAGCGAGAGGATCCGCCCGGAGCAGGGCAGCGAGCGCGTGAACGCGACCGCCTCGGCGGGGCCGGCGAGCGTCGTCGTCCGCCCGAGCTGGATCACCTCGGCCCCCGGCGCGAACAGCTCGCCGGCGCTCTCGTCGTCTCCGGCGTTGAGCGACTCGCTCCAGGCGCGAACGACGCTCTCCGGCGAGGGCGAGGAGCCGCCGCAGCCGAGCGGCAGGAGGCACAGCAGGGCGAGAGCTCCCGCCAGCAGTCGGTCGAGCACAGCGAAGATCGTACGCGCCGATCCGTCGTTCACCGAGGCGCTCGGCCCACCGGCCGCTCCTATACTGACCGCTGCGATGGACTTCTCGCTGAGCGCCGACCAGCGCGAGATCCAAGCGCTCACGCGGGAGTTCGCACAGACCGAGATCGAGCCGCACGCCGCCGGATGGGACCGCGAGCACCGGTTTCCACGCGAGCTCTATCCGAAGCTGGCCGCGCTCGGGCTGATGGGCGTCTGCGTCCCGGAGGAGTACGGGGGTGCGGGCGCCGACTTCCTCTCGTACATCCTCGTCCTGGAGGAGCTCTCGCGGGCCGATGCGGGCGTCGGCGCGACGGTGGCCGTGCACACGAGCGCGTGCACGCTGCCGATCCTCGTCTTCGGCACCGACGAGCAGCGCAGTCGCTTCGTGCCGCCCCTCGCCCGCGGCGAGGTGCTCGGCGCCTTCGCGCTGACCGAGGCCGAGGCCGGATCGGACGCGGGCTCGCTCCGGACGCGCGCGGAGCCCGACCGCGACGGCTGGACGATCACGGGCGCCAAGCAGTGGATCACGAACGGCGCCCACGCCGGCACGTTCCTCCTCTTCGCCCGCACCGATCCCGAGACCGCGGACGCGCGCGGCGTGACGGCGTTCGTGCTCGATGCAGCGCACGTACGTGCGACGCGGGAGGAGGAGAAGCTCGGGCTCAACTCCTCCTCGACCGTCAACATCCTGATCGAGGGCGCGCACGTCGGCCGGGACCGCGTCCTGCACGAGCCGAAGCGCGGCTTCGCGGTCGCGATGGGCACGCTCGACGGCGGCCGGATCGGCATCGCCGCGCAGGCGGTCGGGATCGCCCAGGCGGCGTTCGACACCGCGCGGGCCTACGCGCTCGAGCGGCGGCAGTTCGGCAGGCGCATCGCCGACTTCCAGGCGGTGCAGTGGAAGCTCGCCGACATGGCGACCGAGATCGAGGCGGCGCGCATGCTCGTCTACCGCGCGGCGTGGCTGCGCCAGGAGGGGAGACCGCACACCGGCCCGGGCGCCCAGGCGAAGCTGTTAGCCTCGGAGATGGCGAGGCGTCAGACGGCCGAGGCGATCCAGATCCTCGGCGGCTACGGCTACACGAAGGAGTTCCCGGTCGAGCGCTACTACCGCGACGCGAAGATCACCGAGATCTACGAGGGCACGAGCGAGGTGCAGCGGCTCGTGATCGCCCGGTCGCTCCTCGCCTCTGCCGGCCGGACGCTCGCCGCTCGATGAGCTCTCGCTCCCGCGACGAGCCCGTCCGGCTGACCCGCATCTACACGCGTGGTGGCGATCGGGGCGAGACGAGCCTCGGCGACGGCTCGCGCGCGTCGAAGCTCGACCCGAGGATCGCGGCCTTCGGGACGGTCGACGAGCTCAACTCCCAGCTCGGAGTCGTCCTGGCCGGGGAGCTGCCGGGCGAGCTCCGGGCGCTGCTCGAGCGGATCCAGAACGAGCTGTTCGACCTCGGGGCCGACCTGTCGGTGCCCTGGGCCGAGGGGGACGGCAGGCTGCGCGTCGCCCAGGCGCAGATCGATGCGCTCGAGCAGGCCTGCGACCGCTGGAATGCCGGCCTGCCCGAGCTGCGGAGCTTCGTCCTCCCCGGTGGGACGGCGGCGGCGGCGCAGCTCCACGTCGCGCGCACCCTCTGCCGCCGCGCCGAGCGGGACGCCCTCGCGGCCGCGCAGCAGGTCGAGCTGAGCCCGCTCGCGCTCGTCTACCTGAACCGGCTCTCCGACCTCCTGTTCATCGCGGCGCGGGCCGCGAACCAGGGTCGCGAGGAGCCGCTCTGGCGGCCCGGCGCGTCGCGCTAGCTCCCTGTGACCGCCGAGACGCTGCTCGTCGTCGCCTGGTGCTTCGTCGTCGGGCTCGGGGGCGGGCTCGTCGGCCTCGTGCTCGGCAACCTCCGCCTGCCGATCGTGCTCCTCGTCGCCTCGTCGCCGGCCGCGGGGGGTGGGGCCAACATCGCGATCTCGGGGGTCGCGGCGGCCTCGGCGTCGATCGCGCACATCCGGGCCGGCCGGATCAACTGGCGGCTCTTCGCCTGGATGGCCCCGCCCTCGGTCGCCGGAGCCCTGCTCGGCGGCTACCTCGCGGGAGTGATCCCCGAGGAGGCGCTCCTGCTCACGATCGCCGTCGTGCTGCTCGTGAGCGGCGCCGACCTGCTGCGCGACCGGGGGAGGCCGCCGGCGTGCCCGCCGGGCGAAGGGCTCGAGATCCGCGCGGCGGTCCTCTCCGGGGCGCTGATCGGCCTGCTGGGCGGGCTCGTCGGCCTCATCCTCGGCGCGCGCTGCGCCTGCCGGCGCTGCTGCGGCTCGTCGGGGAGGTGCCCTCGCGCGCCGTCGGGACGAACCTCGCGGTCGGCGTCCTCGTGGGGGCCGCCGGCCTCGTCGGGCACCTGCCCTCGGCCGCCCCCGACCTGCGGCTCGTGCTGCTCGGCTCGGCCGCCTCCGTCCCGGGTGCGCTCCTCGGCGCCCGGCTGACCGGCCGCCTCTCGGAGCAGCAGCTCGTGCGCGCGATCGGCGTCGCCCTCGTGGTCGCCGGCCTCGCGGCCGCAGCCCAGGCCGTGCTGTAAGGGCTGGGGGCGGAGTGGTCCGGCGGACTACCCTGAGCGCATGAGCGCCCGTGCAGTTCCCGGCGCTCCGACCGAGGAGCGTGCGTGGTGGCTCCGCACGCTGCTCGTGCTGGGGAGCCCGCGCTCGGTGTTCGCCGCGCTGCGGGACGACTCGCAGGAGGCTGCGCATGCGCGCCAGGAGCCGCTTCTCGCGATCGTCTGGCTCGCAGGCATCGCCGGCGTCCTCATGTCCGGCATCACGGGCCGGGTGTTGGACGACGCGGAGTTCGACGGCCTCGTGCTGGTCGTCTGGGCGTTCCTCGCGGGCGGCATCGAGGGTCTCTTCGGCTACTTCCTGATCGGCGGCCTCGTCTTCTTCGCCGCGAGCCTGCTCGGCAGCCTCGGCACCTTCCGCCGCGCCCGCCATCTCGTCGGCTACGCCGCCGTGCCGCTCGTCCTCTCGCTCGTCGTCTGGCCGGTGCGGCTCGCCGTCCACGGCTCGGACACCTTTCGCACCGGGGGCTCCGACACGGGATCGGGGGCGACCGCCTTCACGGTGCTCGAGGCGGCATTCGTGGCCTGGGCCGTGGTGCTGCTCACGATCGGCGTGCGCACGGTGCACGGCTGGGGCCGGCTGCGCGCGCTCGCCGTGGTGGCGCTCGCCGCGACGCCGCTCGTGCTTCTCTTCCGCGCACTGGACGTCGTGTCGAGCTGGGAGTTCTGATCGGGTGACCGATGATTTCCGGGACTCCAGCCGGTCCTGGGTGAAAGATCCGCGCGACAAGGGAGGTGCGACCGATGCCACTGACCGTCCTGCTGGTGGGAACGCGCAAGGGGTGTTTCGTGCTGGAGGGCGACGGCGAGCGTCGCGACTGGACCGTGCGCGGCCCCTTCTGCGAGGGCTGGCCGATCTACCACGCGGTGCAGGATCCGGCCTCGGGCACGATCTACGCGGCCGCGGCGAGCGAGTGGCACGGCGCGGGCGTCTGGCGGAGCGGCGACCTCGGCGAGAGCTGGGAGCTCTCGAGCGAGGGGCTCACGTACCCCGACGGCGGCCTCGGGTTGTCGAAGATCTCCGGTCTGGCGGCGGCCCACGGGCGGGTGCTTGCCGGCGCGGAGGCGGCCGGCGTGTTCGAGAGCCGCGACGGCGGGGCGAGCTGGTCGCTGCTCAGCACGCTCGACGGGCAGCCGGGCCGCGGCGCCTGGAACGATCCGGCCAACCAGCCGCCGGGGCACCTCGGGCTGCCCGGGCTCCTGACGCACCCCGACGAGCCGTCCCGCTTCTGGGTCGTGGTGCAGGGGTTCGGCTGCTTCGAGACGACGGACGACGGTGTCTCGTGGGCGCCGCGCAACCGTGGCCTCCGCGCCGACTGGCCGCTCGAGCACCCCGAGGTCGGCTACTGCGTGCACAAGCTCGTGATGTCGCCGGTCGACTCCGACCGCCTGTACCAGCAGAACCACTGCGGCATGCACCGCAGCGACGACGGCGGGCACTCGTGGGTCGAGATCACCGAGGGTCTGCCGACCGACTTCGGCTTCGCCGCAGCCGCCCACCCACACGACCGGGAGACGTTCTACGTGATCCCGCTCGACCCGGGGCACGGGCGCTGCATGCCGGAGGGCCGCGCGGCCGTCTGGCGCACCCGTGACGCGGGCGCCACCTGGCAGCGGCTCGATCGCGGGCTGCCGCAACGCGATGCCCACCTCGGCGTGCTGCGCGAAGGGCTCGCGATCGACGCGCTCGAGGTGCCCGGCCTCTACTTCGGCACGAGCACGGGACAGGTCTTCGCGAGCGCCGACGAGGGCGAGACGTGGAGCGAGATCGCGAGCTACCTGCCGGCCATCTCGTCCGTCGAGGTCGCGGTCGTCCCGTAGCCATGGCCGAGCTGCACCTGCCCGCCACCCTGCCGCCGCTGTTCCACGACCTGCCGCGCCGGCTCGAGGTCGACGCGGCGACGGTAGGCGAGGCGATCGAGCGCCTCGACGAGCGCTGGCCCGGCGTGCGCGATCGGCTGTGCCAGGAGGGGCCGGCGCTCCGCGCCCACATCAACGTGTACGTCGATCGCGAGCGCGCCACGCTCGACACGAGGCTCGACGCGCGCTCGCGGGTCGACGTCGTCGCCGCCATCAGCGGCGGCTGACCGCCGTCACGGGCGCGGGAGGGGCTTGCCACGCCTGCAGTTCCTCCTCGGGCATCGAGTACGTGTGGCGCTCCTCGGGGAAGGTGCCCTCGCGCACCTCGCCCACGTACGTCTCGAGCGCGCGCCGGATCTCCTGCGCCAGGTCGGCGTACTGCTTGACGAACCGGGGCGCCTGGCCGTCGTAGAGCCCGAGCAGGTCGTGGTAGACGAGCACCTGGCCGTCGCACTCGGCGCCCGCGCCGATCCCGATCGTCGGGATCGCGAGCGCCTGCGTGATCCGCGCCGCGACCGGAGCCGGCACCGCCTCGAGCACGAGCGAGAAGCAGCCGGCCCCCTCCAGCGCGAGCGCGGCGTCGACGAGGGCCTGCGCCCCGGCGGCAGTCCGTCCCTGCGCCTTGAAGCCTCCGAGCATGGTGGCCGACTGGGGCGTGAGGCCGATGTGGCCCATCACGGGGATGCCCGCGCCCACGAGCGCGCGTACCCGCGCGAGCGTGGGGCCGGCACCCTCGACCTTGACGGCGTCTGCGCCCGCCTCCTTGACGAAGCGGATGGCGTTCTCGAGCGCCGCGGCATCGGAGACCTGGAAGGAGCCGAACGGCATGTCGGCGACGACGAGCGGTCGCCGTGCTCCGCGCGTGGTCGCCCGCGTCAGGATCAGCATCTCCTCCATCGTGGCCGGGACCGTCGAGTCGTGGCCCAGGACGGTCATGGCCGCCGAGTCGCCGACGAGCACGACGTCGACGCCGGCGTCGTCGGCGAGCCGGCCGCTCGGCGCGTCGTAGGCGGTCACCATCGCGATGCGCTGTCCGCGGCGCTTCATCTCGACGAGCTCGGTCAGCGGGAGCTTTCCCGGCGCCGGCGTGTTCGGGGCGGGGGTGCGTGGGCGGGTGGTCATTCGTCTCCTTCCAGGGTGGCGTTGTCGATCAGGCGGGTGGAGCCGACGCGTGCGGCGAGCGCCAGCACGCGGCGGCCGTTCAGGCGGGCGACCTCGACGTAGTCGGGCACGACGCGCGGCTCGCCTG
>JACCZA010000336.1 GCA_013696185.1 Actinomycetota bacterium | reverse complement strand
CCCCGACCTTCTCCACGCCTGTCACGGCGCGCGATCCTACACGCGCTCGATCACGGCGGCGATCGCCTGACCGAAACCGATGCACATGCACGCGATGCCGTAGCGCGCCTCACGCCGGTCGAGCTCGTTCAGCAACGTCGCCGTGACGCGAGCGCCAGTCGCACCGAGTGGATGGCCGAGGGAGATGCCGCCGCCGTTCGGGTTGATGTCGGCAAAACGATCCTCGAGCCCTGCATCCCTGGCGAACTGAAGCACGACGCAGGCGAACGCCTCGTTCACTTCGATCACCGCGATGTCGTTCCACGAGAGACCGGCGCGGTCGCCCTTCGCAGCAACGTAGGCACCGAACTCGCTCACGCCCCGCAGCTGCGCGTAGCTTCCCGAGAAGGCGTCGAGCACCGCCTGGAGCGACTTCGTGCGTGCGGAGTTCTTACTCAGAATCGGCACGCTTTCGAGGCAATGTCGGCCGACCGCGACGCTACAGTCGCAGCGTGGCCGTCGACCCGCTCACACTCCCGACCACCGAGGCTGGGCTCACTGAAGCGTTGTCCGAGCGCGAGCTGAGCGCGCTGACGCAGGCAGCGTCCTGGTACGCGAGCTACCACGCCCACATCATCGCCGAGTCGGCGGACGATCAGTCCGCGGCGGCGGTCGCACGGCGAGAGCGCTACGTCGACCTGCACGAGGCGCTCTGGAAGCTCGGCATCCGCCGGGCGCTCCCCGACGCTCTCCGTCGCTAGACGCGCTCGATCACTGCCGCGATCGCCTGGCCGAAGCCGATGCACATGCAGGCGATGCCGTAGCGGGCCTGCCGCCGGTCGAGCTCGTTCACCAGCGTGGCAGTGATGCGCGCGCCGGTGGCGCCGAGCGGGTGGCCCAGCGAGATCCCGCCGCCGTTCGGGTTGACGTCCTCCATGCGGTCCTCGAGGCCGGTGTCCCGCACGAACTGGAGCACGACCGAGGCGAAGGCCTCGTTGACCTCGATGACGTCCATGTCGTCCCAGGCGAGCCCCGCACGGGCGAGCGCTCGCTCGCACGCCTGCGGGTTGCCGTGCAGCATCACGTGCGGATCGACGCCGACGACGCCGAAGGAGAGGAAGCGGGCGCGCGGCTCGAGCCCGAGCTCCTTCGCCTTCCGCTCGGAGGCGATCAACACGCCGGCGGCCCCGTCGACGATCGAGCTCGAGTTCCCCGCCGTGACCTTGCCGCCCTCGACGAAGGCGGGCTTCAGATCGGCCATCCGCTCGAGCGTCGACTCGCGCCGGACCGCCTCGTCCGTGTCGAAGACCACGCCCACGTGCGGGTTCGTCAGGTCGATCGGCACGATCTCGCGCGCGAAGCGGCCCTCGTCCATCGCGCGCGCGGCGCGCTCGTGCGACTGCAGCGAGTAGCGATCGAGCTCCTCGCGCGAGAGGTTCCAGCGCTCCGCGATCACCTCCGCCGAGATGCCCTGGGGGACGATCTGCCAGCGCTCGTGCACCCGGTCGGACATGCTCCCGTTGTTCGAGCCCATCGGGACGCGCGACATCATCTCGACACCGCCCGAGACCACGAGGTCGAGCTGCCCCGACCAGACTGCAGTCGCGGCGTTGAAGCTCGTCTGCATCGAGGAGCCGCACTGCCGGTCGACGGTCGTGCCGGCAACCGACTCGGGCCAGCCCGCGGTGAGGGGCACGTTGCGGCCGATGTTCCAGGCCTGCTCGTCGATCTGCGTCACGCAGCCGAGCTGGACGTCCTCGACCTCGGCGGGATCGACGTCGTGGCGCTCGAGCAGCCCGTTCAGGACCTGGGCGGCGAGCTCGTCGCCGCGGATCTTCGAGAGCGTCCCGTTGCGCTTGCCGATCGGGCTGCGCACGGCGTCGATGATCAGGGCATCCGACTCCCGGGCGGGCATCCCGGCCAGTCTACGCGACGGAGGTAGGCTGACTTCGTGGCGCGATCGGTCATCGTCTCGGCGGTCCGGACGCCGTTCGGCAAGCTCGGCGGGGCGCTCGCCAAGCACTCGGCGACCGAGCTCGGGGCGGTGGCGATCCGGGCGGCGCTCGAGCGCGCCGGCCTCGAGCCGGGCGAGGTCGAGTACGCCATCATGGGTCAGGTGCTCCAGGGCGGCGCGGGCCAGGCCCCGGCCCGCCAGGCTGCGATCGGTGCGGGCCTCCCGAAGGAGGTCGGCGCCGACACGATCAACAAGGTCTGCGCGTCGTCGATCCGAGCCGTCGAGATCGCCGACCAGATGATCCGGGCGGGCGACCACGAGGTGATCGTGACCGGCGGCATGGAGTCGATGACGAACGCGCCCTACCTGCTCCAGCGGGCCCGCTTCGGCTACCGGCTCGGCGACGGGGCCCTGATCGACATGATGACCCACGACGGGCTGACGTCGACCTTCGACGAGCGCCACATGGTGCAGCAGGCCTCCTTCGTGGCGCGCGAGCTCGGGATCGCCCGCGAGGATCAGGACCTCTGGGCGCTCCGCTCGCACGAGCGGGCCGTGAGGGCGATCGACGAGGGGCGCTTCGCCGAGGAGATCGTCCCCGTCGGCGACTTCGCCGTGGACGAGGGGCCGCGTCGGGACACCTCGATCGAGCAGCTGGCGAAGCTGAAGCCCGTGTTCGACCCCGAGGGGACGACGACGGCCGGCAATGCCCCGGGGGTGAACGACGGCGCGGGCTCGGTGATCGTCACCAGCGAGGAGTTCGCCCGCCGCAGGGGACTGCCCGTGCTCGCCACGATCGTGTCGCAGGCTGCCGTCGCCGACGACTTCGCCTACCTCGCCCGCACGCCCGCCAGAGCGGGCGCACTCGCGCTCGAGAAGGCCGGCAAGCGCATCGGCGACGTCCGGCGCGTCGAGCTGAACGAGGCCTTCTCGTCGGTCGCGCTGCACTCGACGGCGCTGCTCGGTGCCGATCCCGAGCAGGTGAACGTGAACGGGGGGGCGGTCGCGCTCGGCCATCCCATCGGCGCCTCGGGCGCGCGCATCCTCGGCACGATGATCTACGAGCTGCGCCGAAACGGCGGCGGGCTCGGCCTCGCGGCGATCTGCTCGGGCGGCGGGCAGGGCGACGCGCTCCTGATCGAGGTGTAGTCCTCTACGCCTCGGCGCCCGCCGGCTCTCGCGTCGACACGAGCTCGCCGAGGAGCGCGCAGATGCGCTCGTCCACCTCGTCGCGGATCGGCCGCACCTCCTCGAGGCTCTTGCCCGCGGGGTCGTCGATCTCCCAGTCCTCGTAGCGCTTCCCCGGGTAGATCGGGCAGGCATCGCCGCAGCCCATCGTGATCACGACGTCCGCTGCCTGGACGAACTCGTCGGTCAGCGGCTTCGGGAACTCCTGGCCCATGTCGATCCCGAGCTCCTCGACGGCATTGACGACAGCGGCGTTGACGGTGCCCGCGGGGGCGCTGCCGGCCGAGCGGACGTGGACGCGGCCCTTGGCCCTGTTGTCGAGGAGCGCGGCGGCCATCTGGCTGCGCCCGGCGTTGTGGACGCAGACGAAGAGCACCTCGGGCACGTGCTTGGCGATCGAGCCCTCCGCCTGGCCGAGCGCGAGCAGCCGCTCACGCGAGAAGCGGTAGACGAGGACCGGCAGGAAGTCGGCGATCCGCGCGCCCTCGAGCCGCTCGAACGACTCGCCCACGAAGCGGTCGATCGTCTCTCGCGAGAAGATGCCGCGGAACTCCGCGGCGAGGTTCTGGACTGCCTTGTCGAGGTGACCCCTGGTCGCGGGATCGAGCTCGAGTGCCACGAGCGTCTCCCTTCGGGTAGCTACTTCGGGACGGGATCGAGCTTGTAGCCCACGCCGTAGCGCGTCTGGATGAAGCTGTGGGCGGAGGCGCGCTGGTCGATCTTCTCGCGCAGCTTGCGGACGAACACGTCGACGGTGCGGTCGCGGTGGGTCGCCCGCCGACCCCAGACCTTCTGCAGCAGCTCGTCGCGGGTGAGCACGCGCCCCCGCTCGAGCGCGAGCGCGTAGAGGAGGCGGAACTCCGTCGGCGTCAGCTGGGCGCTCTCACCGTCGAGGTAGGCTTGGACGTTGCCCGTGTCGAGGCGGAGCTCCTCGATCTCGAGCGGCTCGCCCCGCGCGGGCTCCTGCGCGCGGGTCCCGCGCCGCGCCGCCGCGCCGACGCGTGCGACGAGCTCCTTCATCGAGAAGGGCTTGACGAGGTAGTCGTCGGCGCCGATCTCCAGCGCGTGCACGCGGTCGTGCTCGGTGCCGCGGGCGCTGACGACGACGATCGGCGTGCCGATGCCCTCGCTCCGCGCCGTCTCGATCAGCTTCCAGCCGTCGGCACCCGGCAGCATCAGGTCGAGCACGCAGACGTCCGGTCGCTCGTAGCGCAGGCGCGCGAGCCCGGCCTCCCCGTTCGAGACGCCGAGCGGATCGAAGCCCGCGGCCGTCAGGTGCCGCGCCATGCCCTGGGCGATCACGTCGTCGTCCTCGATGATCAAGACCTTCGCCACTCGGAGACATCTTGCAGCCTCGGTCGGCGCGGGTGGGTCGACGCCTGGTTGCCGGCTGGTGTCCGTCCGGTGAACGGCCGCCGCCGCGCGGGAGCTCTGTTACAACGGCGGAGGATGCCGACCCAGGCCGAGCTCGAGGCAGCTCGCGGTCGCCTTCTCGTCGAGGAGAGCCGCGAGATGGTCGTCGTGCTCGACGCCTCGGACACCGTCGTCGCAGCGAGCAAGCGGGCGCGCGAGTCGCTCGAGGGGTTGCGGGAGGGCGCCAGGCTGCCGCCGGAGCTCCTGACCGGAGCGGAGGGGCTCGTCCCTCTGGAGATCCCCTACGAGGTCGGCGGGCGGCGCGAGCGGCTCGTCTACCTGAGCGCGCCCGGCGATCTCGCGGCCTACGAGGAGCTCCGGTCGGGGTTCACCGCCGCGGTCTCGCACGAGCTGCGCACGCCGCTCGCCCGCCTGCTCGTGCTGCTCGAGACGGCGCTCCTCCCGGGCGAGGATGCGACCCGGCTCGTCGAGCTGGCCCACGGCGAGGTCGAGCAGATCCGCGAGTTGATCGACGACGTCCTCTTCCTCAGCGAGCTCGAGACGGGACGTGTCGTCGTCGCGCTCAGCCGCACGCCGGTGCTGCCCGTCCTCGAGGAGGTGCGCGGCGAGCTCGAGGAGTCCGCCGTGCGGGCGGACGTCGCGCTCCGGGTCTCGGGCGACCCCGCCGTCGAGCTTGTGCTCCGCCCGCGCATGCTGAGGATGGTCGCCAAGAACCTCGCCGAGAACGCGATCCGCTACGCCGGGCCCGGCTCGACGTTCGCCTTCGCCGTGCGGCAGGAGGGAGGTGCCGTCGTCCTCACGGCCTCCGACGACGGCGCCGGGGTGCTCGAGGTCGACATCGCGCGGCTGTTCGAGCGCTTCTACCGCTCGGACCGGGTGCGCGCCTCCCGCGGTACCGGCCTCGGCCTCGCGATCGTGAAGCACGTCGTCTCGTCGGCCGGTGGAACCGTCGAGGCGCGCGGCGCGCGCGGGCGGGGCCTCGAGATCCGCTGTATCTTCCCGGGCTCGTGAGGGTCTTCGCATCGCGGTGCGGGGCCGCGCTCCTCGCCGCCGGGCTGATCGTCGTTACGGCTCCCCCCGCGGGCGCGGCCGGCCGCGGGGCGCCCTTGATCCCGCGCGAGCTCGACTCGCTCGGACGCTCCCCCGGCACGCTCGTGCAGCTCCGGCGCGGTGCGGGGCGCGAGGCTCTCCGACAGGTGCGTGCCGCCGGGGGCGTGCCCGTGTCGCGCGGCCTGCGGCTCTGGCACGTGCCGAGCACGCGGGCCCGGCTGCTCGTGCCGAGGCTCGCGCTCGCCGGCGCGCTCGGTGAGTTCGAGCCCGAGCGACCCCGGTCTCGCGGCGGCACCGGGCCGGGCGCCGACCCGCTCCTCGTCGAGCAGCACTGGCTCGCCCGTGTGGGCGCCGACCGGGTGGAGCCGCCGGGTCCCGGCGTGCCGGTCACCGTGATCGACTCGGGCCTCGACCTCGAGCACCCGGAGTTCGCCGGGCGCCCCGACACGCAGGCGCTCAACGCGCAGACGGTCGCGGGCGGGCGCGAGTTCCACGGCACGGCGGTCGCCTCGATCCTCGCGGCTCCTTCGAACGGCCTCGGGGTGGTCGGCATCTACCCGCGGGCTCGCCTGCGCAGCTGGGACGCGAGCCCGAGCGGGTTGTTCAGCTCGCGCGACGTGATCGAGGGGATCGACGCGGCGAGTGCGCTCGGAACCGGCGTGATCAACCTCAGCCTCGGCGGTCGCAGCAGGAGCCGCTTCGAGGAGGAGGCGATCCTGCTCGCGGTCGCCCGCGGGTCGCTCGTCGTCGCCGCAGCGGGCAACGATGGGCGAAACGGCAACCCGCGCAACTTCCCTGCCGATCTGCCGCACGTGCTCACGGTCGCCTCGACCGATCCGCTCGATCGCGTCAGCGGGTTCTCGACCCGCGACGCCGGCACCGACCTCGCAGCCCCGGGCGAGGAGATCCCCGTCGCCGTGCCGCTCTCCTATGCACCCGACGGCTACGTCTCGGCCAACGGCACGAGCTTCTCGGCTCCCATCGTCGCCGGCGCCGCCGCGTGGCTCTGGACGCAGCGACAGCAGCTCGACGCCACGCAGGTCGCCGAGCTGCTCCGCCGCTCCGCGCGCGACCTCGGGCCGAGCGGCCGTGACCCGGCCTCCGGCTTCGGCCTCCTCGACCTGCCGCACGCGCTCTCCGCCCCCGCGCCGCCGGCGGACCCGCTCGAGCCGAACGACGACATCGACCACGTGCGCCCGGGCGGGCTGCTCGAGCCCGGCAGGCAGCCGCTGACCGCGCCCGCGTCGCTGCGGGCGGCGATCTCCGCGCGCCTCGACACCGTCGAGGACCCGAGGGACGCCTACAAGGTCTACGTGCCGCCCGGGCGGCGGGTGGACGCGTCCCTTCGCTCCCGCGGCGCCCTCGTGCTCGAGCTGTGGCG
>JACCZA010000321.1 GCA_013696185.1 Actinomycetota bacterium | reverse complement strand
TGCTGATCGCGCTCGGAGCCCGGCTCGGCCGGCGGGGCGTGCTGCACGCTGCCGGGCTGCTCGGGCTGCTCGTCATCCAGGTGCTCCTCGCCTGGTTCGCGTACGAGGTTCCGGCGATCGGATTCCTGCACCCGGTCAACGCGCTCCTCATCGTCGGGCTCTCGGGCTTGCTCGCAGCCAAGGCCTGGCGGACCGAGCGCTCACCCGCGCAGCCGGCCACCGTCGTCTCCTAGCCCGGCGGGTCTAGCGAGACCTGTAGGCGTCCGTCCATTAGGGCTGGGGCGCGAGTTGGGAGCCCCCAGCCACCCCGAGGCGCCTCACCCCCACTCCTGGCCGCGTAACAGCACCACGTCCGGTTCCCAACCGTCGATCACGCCGCCGAAGCCGCGCTCCCGCGCGAATGCCTCCGTCGCTCGAAAGAGCGCGCGTTGGTCGTCGATGTCCCCATAGCGAACTATGCGAGATACGCGGTGAATCACGTTGTGCTCGGACCACGGCTCGCTGAGGGGGTGCGCGCTCAGCTCCCAGCGCAGCCACTTGTTGTACGGTCGGACGCGCCCATGCGAGGCGAACAGGAAGTCGAGCCACCACGGCATCGATTCCGCGGCGTCGAGGCGCGATTCCACTTCGAGATCCAGCTCACGGTTCTTGAGCGAGCGGTAGTAGAAGTTGACGTAGCCGTCGAGAAGCTCGCTCGCCGTTGACGGGTCGCGCCTTCCGAGCTCCGCGACGACACGCTCGATCTCGCCACCTGTCTTGTCGAGCACAGGGCCGACGTGAGCGAAGGCGTAGCGGTTCCACTCGTCCATCTCCCGAAGCGCATCGAGGGTGAGGACGACCCGCTCGATCCGACCTCCGCGCTCGAACTGCGGGTCTGCCGGGCGCTCGCGGACGACGACATACACGTCCCAGTCCGATGTGCTCGTGACGAGCGCCCCTTTACCGCGCGAGCCGCTGAGAACGAGTCCGAGAACGTTTTCGTCGTCCTCGGCGGCGCGAACGAGCCTGACGAACTCGGCGGTCTCCTCGCTCATCCGTGCGCGACGATCGCACGCGGCCCGAGCCGGCGACGTCGTGGCCGTAGTTGACGCCCGCCGGATGGGTCACCACTCGGGCCATGTTGCTGCGGTGCTCGCCCGCGACCACGGCAGTCGCTGCTTGTCCACCGAGAAGCTCGTGGCTCCAGTGCCGTCACTCCGGGCGGTTCCCGGCCCGGCCTCCCGCCTGGAACGGCGTCTCGACGCCAGCGTACGCGAGGTGCATCGTGAGACCCTCGCCCGCATGCCTCAGGTTGTGGCAGTGATTCATCCAGATGCCCGGGTTGTCGGCGCGGAAGGCGACCTCGTAGCGCTCGTCGGGCTCCACGTCGAGGGTGTCCGCCCACCAGGGGCTCCCCGAGACCGGCTCGCCGTTCCGGCTGAGCACGAGCACGTGGTGCCCGTGCAGGTGCATGGGGTGGACCGCGTCCGTCGTGTTCGTGATGGTCATGCGGACGAGGTCGCCGCGCCGCACGACGAACACCGGCACGTCGGGGAAGATGCCGCCGTTGATCGTCCACTGGGAGCCGGGCCGGCCGTCGAGGAAGCCCGGCTTGCGGCCGATCTCGAAGGTGAATCGCCGGTCGAACCGGCTCGACGCCGAGAACGGAGTCTGCGCCGGCCGCCCGTAGCCCAGGGGATCGAAGACAGGATCCGCCCGCGGCGCAGCGAGCCCGCCGCGCCCGTCGCGACTGAGCACGAGCCCGACCCGCGTGCCGAGGAGCGCGAGCCCGACCGGCGTACGGGGCATGGCGAACGCGACGTCGTAGCGCCCGCCGGCCGCCAGCTTCAGCGTCGTGTCGCGCAGCTCGGGGGGCCGGTTCAGGTCGGTTCCGTCGATCGCGACCACCCGGAAGGGCGTCCCGCTAAGGGAGAACCGCTGCTGGGTGCTCTCCGAGTTGATCAGCCTGAGCCGGACCGGCGTTCCGGGGGCGGCGACCCGGTGTGCCACGCCGTCGGCGGCGTTCAGCGTCTGTACGCCGCCGAAATCGTGGGCGACCAGGGCGAGGTCGAGGGAGCGGCCCCTCGAGGCCTGCGCGGGCTCGATCACGAACGCGCCGTAGAGGCCGCGCTTCACCTGCCGCGACGCGACCTGGTGGGAGTGGTACCAGAACGTCCCGACCTGCCTCGCACGGAAACGGTACGTGTACCGCCCGCTGGGGAGCACGGCGTCCTGCGTCACGCCCGAGACGCCGTCTTCCGCGTTCGGAACGTCCACCCCGTGCCAGTGGACCGAGACGCCCGCATCCACGTCGGCGTTGACGAGCGTCACCTCGACGAGCTCACCCCGCCGCACGCGCAGCTCCGGCCCCGGGACGCGGCCGTCGAAGGTGAGCGCGTCGACCGAACGGCCGGACGCCAGCCGGATCGTCGCCTTCCGCGCCGTCAGCCTGAAGCGTGCGTCGGGCGTCTCCACCCGCGGGCCGCGAAGCTCCGCGACGCTGACTCCCGCTCCACCGCCGTGGTGCTTCCCCGCCGGGGCGGAGGGAGTCGATCCCCCTCCGTAATCGAGGCTGCCGTAGTCCATCACGTTGTACGTGGCGGGCAGCCGGCTGCTCTGCCAGGTCCAGGCGAGCCAGCCGAGCGCGGCGGCGGCGAGGCCCGCGCTCGCGGCGGTGAGGAGACGGGTGGTCGTGGACGAGATCGCGTGCTTCCCTGAGCCGGGCGGGAACCGCCGTCGGCTCGACGCACAGGGTTGCAGATGGGGTGATGCTCGGCCACGTCTGCGCGCAGCCGCCATCGGGCCGGCCTCGGGCAGACACTGTTCCGTCGTGAGCCGCGGGGGTCGCGGATGATCGCCGAGCGGCTGACCGCACAGCTCCTGGCGGGGCCGGCCGCACCCGATCCAGTCGCCGTCGCCAGGCGTCTTCTGGCGGTTCAGGCCCAGGACCCCCGAGGGGCGCGCCTCGCCGTTCGCGTGAGGACGTCGGGCCTGTCCGCGACGGACGTCGACCGCGCCCTGACCGAGGAGCGGTCGCTCCTCGTCACCTGGCTGAATCGCGGCACGCTGCATCTCGTCCACAGCGAGGATTACTTCTGGCTGCAGGCACTGATGGCGCCCTCCTCCCTGGCGGGCAACGCCCGCCGGCTCGCCCAGGAGGGCGTCTCGCCGGCCGACGCCGACCGCGGTGTCGCCGCGATCGAGCGCTCCCTCGCGGACGAGGGCCCGCTCACCCGCGCCCGACTCCGCGAGCGTCTGGCGGCGACGGGTGTGCGCACCGAGGGCCAGGCCCTGGTGCACGTCCTCATGCTGGCCTGTCTGCGCGGAATCGCCGTCCGCGGGCCGATCGCCGGCCGGGAGCACGCGTACGCACTCGTCCGCGACTGGCTCGGCCGGCCCGCCACCGTCGACCGCGGCGCGGCGCTCGCGGAGCTGGCCCGGCGCTACCT
>JACCZA010000315.1 GCA_013696185.1 Actinomycetota bacterium | reverse complement strand
CGGTAGCGCTCGGCGAGGGCGCCCGCCCTCGGATCGGTGACCGGGCCGGGCATGGCCGCATTGTGGCCGCTCACCCCCCCGAAAGGAAGAGCCGGTCGATCTCGTCCGGCTCCTCGAGAGCCGGTCTCGCCCTGCCGGTGGAGGCCGCTGCCCCCGGGACGGCGTCCGAGGAGGCTCGCAGGTAGGCGCCCGCCGCGGAAGCCTGCTGCGGGCGCCACGCCGCTGCTTCCTGCGCGCCGGGCACGAGCCGCCCGAGCACCTCCCACGCCTTCTCCGCCACCCCGGCCGGCTCCAGCAGCCCTCCCTCGAGCTGCTGGTAGTAGCGCTTCACCTTCGCGCGCTTCGCGGGATCGAGCCCCAGGCCGCTCACGAGCGCCTCCACGAGGTCCTCGACCCGCACGCCGCGGCGCGCGCGGAGCTCCACGAGGGGCGGCTGCCCCTCGAGCCACGCGCCCACGAGCGCAACGGTGTCCTCGTCCGGCGGGGGCACCGGCGCGGCCTGGACGAAGACCTCCAAGAGGCGAGCCAGCTCGTCCGCACCCTCCCCCGCCCGCTCGAGATACGCGCGCGCCTGCGGCCGCTCGCCCCGGGCGTAGGCAGCCGCGTACTCGTCGAAGAGCTCGAACACGCCCTCAGGCACCGAGCGCCTCCCGCAGCTTGCGATGGCCGTTGTGCAGGGCCTGGTCGACGGCATTGCGCGTTATCCCGAGCCGTTCGGCGATCTGCTCCGGGCCGAGCCCCTCGCGGTAGCGCAGGTCGAGCACCTCGCGCTGTCGCGGCGGCAGCCCGGCCAGCAGGACGCCGAGGTCGTGGTCGTCCTCCCACTCGGCGAAGGCATCGGACGCGGTGGCATCCCATTCCTCGGGCAGCGTCCCCTCGTGCTTCGCGCCCGGCCAGAAGCCGCCGAGCGTCCACTCGCACACCATCCAGACGACGACGCGGTAGGGCACGCGATAGACCTTGCCGCGGCGCAGCTCCTCGAGCAGGCGCAGGAGCACCCGCTGGGCCGCCTCGTCGCCGGCCGCACGGTCGCGCAGGCGCAGGAAGCAGCGCTCGCGGACGGGATGGAAGTAGGCGGCGAGGAGGAGCTTGTGCTCCCCGGCCTCCAGCAGTCTCCTGTCCTCCGCGTCCCTCGCATCGTGCATCGAGGACACAGTCTCCCGGGACACCGTCGGAGCTTACGAGCGCCCTCGCCCAGCCGCCGCCCGCGCCCGCACCTTCGACTGCTCGACCTCCCGGTCGCGCGGAGCCGATGCCGTCACGAGCCCGTCCAGGAGCCGGCGCGTCGCGGCCGCGACCTCCTCGACCGCGGCCTCGAACACCGCCTCGTTCGCGCGAGAGGGCCGAGCGACGCCGCTCAGCTTGCGGACGTACTGCAGCGCGGAGGCGTGGATCTCCTCCTCGCTCGCCGGCGGCTCGAAGTTGTGGAGCGTGCGGATGCTCCGGCACATGGTCGACCTCCCGAGGAGTGCACTGACACGAGTCCGGCACAGCTTGCCCGATCGCGGAGCTGCAAGGCGTAAGACGCGGGGCCCCCGAGCGCGACTCCCCCTCAGTGAACGAAAGGAGTCGCATCATGATCGAAGGCACGATCCAGCTCGGAGAGCCGGTCGAGCACCGCGGCATCGTCGTCGCGCCGCTCTTTCCGCGCACGACGCCGCGCGCTGCATACCTGACCCTGGCCGAGGCGATCCCGCTCGGCTTCCGCATCACGGAGGTCGACGCGGCCGGCTCGGTGCCCGAGCTCGTCGCCACGAACCCCCTCGAGACGAGCGTCCTCCTCTACGACGGCGAGGAGCTGCTCGGCGCCAAGCAGAACCGCATCCTCAACGTGACGGTGCTCCTCGCGCCGGCGAGCGAGACGCGCATCCCCGTCTCGTGCGTCGAGGAGGGGCGCTGGAGCGCGCGAAGCGTGGACTTCGACGCCGCCCCGCACGCCGCTCCGCCAGAGCTGCGCCGGCGCAAGAACGAGCGTCTCTCGGCCGAGCCGCTTGCCCGCGGTGCTGCGCAGTCGGTCGTGTGGGACGCCGTGCGCGAGCGGGCCGGGAGGCAGGGCGTCCACTCTCCCACCGGCGCGCAGGCGGACCTCTTCGGCGCCCGCGAGGGCGACCTCGCCGAGCTGCGCACCGCCTTCCCCGCGCTCGCCGGCCAGTCGGGGGCGCTGTTCGCGCTCGGCAACCGGCTCTGCCTCGACTACGTCTCTCGGCCCGACGGCTTCGCCCGGCTCTACGGGAAGCTGCTCGACGGCTACCTGCTCGACGCCACCGAGCGGCTCGACGGCGAGCCCGCGGCGGGCGATCGCCTGCAGGCATTCGTCGCTGCGACACGCTCGGCCGAGCGCAGCCGTCGCCCCTCCGCCGGTCTCGGCGAGGACGTCCGGCTGCGCGGCGACGGCATCGTCGGCTCGGGGCTCGAGCTCGACCGCGAGCTCCTCCAGCTCTGCGCGTTCTCGAGCGACGGGGCCGGAGACGGCGCCCGGACGCGCATCCTGCGGCCGAGCCGGAGGCGGTCGTGACAGGCATCCGTCCACTCGATCACAAGCTCCTCTCCCTCGAGGGGCGAGCACGAGCTCCACGCCATGCTCGAGCTGTCGGTGCCCGCGCTCGCTGACGACGCGGTCCCGCCGCCCGTCCGGCTCGCGCTCGACCGCTCGGCGCGCCGCGGAGGTCCCTAGAGCTCGGGCACGACGCGAGCCGCGAGCAGATCGGCCTCGCTCGGCTGAGCGGCGACGCCCGCGACGCGGTAGGCCTCCTCCTCGTCGAGCGTCTCCCGCTCGAGGAGCGCGCGGGCGAGGGCCTCCAGCTTGTCCCGGTTCGCGCGCAGCTTCGCGGCCGCCTCGTCGTAGCACTCGTCGACGATCCGGCGCACCTCCTCGTCGAGCAGGCGGCGCGTCTCCTCGCTCACGCTGCCGTCCATGCCGGGGAAGAGCAGCGGCTGGTCGCTCGGGCCCGGCAGCACCGACACCGGCCCGAGTGCCTCCGACATGCCCCAGCGCCCGACCATCTGTCGCGCGATCTTCGTCACCTGCTCCAGATCGGACTCGGCCCCGGTGGTGACGTCGCCGTAGACGAGCTCCTCCGCGGCCCGCCCGCCGAGCGCGCCGATGATGCGCCCCCGCAGGTAGTCGGCGTCGTAGCCGTAGCGATCGGCGGTCGGGCTCTGGAAGGTGACGCCGAGCGCCCGCCCGCGCGGCACGATCGAGATCTTGCGCACAGGGTCCGCGCCCGGCTGCAGCATGCCGAGGAGCGCGTGGCCCGACTCGTGATAGGCGGTCCGCTCGCGCTCCGCCGGCGAGAGCAGGATCTTCCGCGCCGTCCCGAGGATGATCTTCTCCAGCGCGTCGGTGAAGTCGCCCAGCGAGACGCGCTCGTGGTTGCGCCGTGCGGCCGTCAGCGCGGCCTCGTTGACGAGGTTCTTGAGATCGGCGCCGACCATGCCCGGCGTGGACGAGGCGAGGGAGCCGAGGTCGACGTCGCTCGCGAGCGGGATCCCGCGCGTGTGCACCTGGAGGATCTCGAGCCGGCCGCGCTGGTCCGGCGGGTTGACGACGACGCGGCGGTCGAAGCGCCCTGGCCGGAGCAGCGCCGGGTCGAGGATCTCGGGCCTGTTCGTGGCGGCGACGACGATCACGCCCTCCGAGCCGCTGAAGCCGTCCATCTCGGTCAGGATCTGGTTCAGCGTCTGCTCGCGCTCGTCGTGGCCGCCGATCGCCGAGCCCCCGCCCCGCGCCCGCCCGATCGCGTCGAGCTCGTCGATGAAGATGATCGCCGGCGCCGCCTCCATCGCCTGCTTGAAGAGGTCGCGCACCCGGCTCGCTCCGACGCCGACGACCATCTCGATGAACTCGGACGCCGAGAGCGAGAAGAACGGCACGCCGGCCTCGCCCGCCATCGCCCGAGCCAGCAGGGTCTTGCCCGTGCCCGGCAGCCCCGACAGGAGCACGCCCTTGGGGATCGTGCCGCCGAGCTTCCTGTAGCGGTCGGGGTTCTTGAGGAAGTCGACGATCTCGACGATCTCCTCCTCGGACTCGTCGATCCCCGCCACGTCGGCGAAGGTCGTCCGCTGCTCCGAGGCCTCGTAGCGCTTGGCCCGCGAGCGCCCGAGCCCGGTCAGCCCGCTCGCTCCTCCCATCGCCCTGCGGGCGAGGAAGACGAAGAGGGCGACGATCAGGAGCGTGGGGCCGAAGCCGAGCAGGATCGTGGCGAGGAGCGAGCGCCCCTCGTCGACGGGCCGCGCGTTGACGACGACGTCCTCGCGCACGAGCAGATCCAGCAGCTCGTCGTCGGCGAAGGCCGGCCGCTCGGTCTCGAACATCGTCTCGGACTCGCCCTTCGGCCCTGCGGGGAAGCGCACCTCCTGACGGAAGCGGCCCTGGATCGTGTCGCCGCGCGAGGTGACCTCGGCGACGTTGCCCGCCTGCACCTGGTCGCGAAAGGTCGTGTAGGGAACCTCCAGCCGCTCGGGCGCGCCTCCGGTGAGCACCGAGGCGAGCACGTTGAAGGCGAGGAGCCCGGCCAGGATCCACCAGAAGCGGCGGCCACCCGGCGGCTTGAACCTGCGCAGGCCGCCTTCCGCCCCGGCCTCTTGCGCGGGCGGCGCCCCCTCGACCCGCCACCCCTGCGGCGCGCGACGAGGCTCCGTCGGCGTCGGGGGAGCGGCGTCGGGCATGGACGCAAGCGTACCCCGCGTCTCGGGCCGGATCGAGGGGAGACGGCGGCGCTCGCCGCCGCCTCCCGGCAGCTCGCCGCCTCGCTAGCGTCCGAACATGCGCTTGGCAGCCATCGCCGCGACGCCCGCGAGTGCCGCCTTCGCGACGGGGTTGCCGAGCATCGAGCCGACGCCCCCGCCGCCTCCTCCGCCGCCGCCGCCCAGCAGGCCGCCGAGCAGGTCGGGCTTCTGCTTGTGGACGTGCCGCGTCATGCGGGCGAGCTGACGCGGATCCTCGTCACGGTCGTCGTCGTCGGCGTCGAAGTCCCCGAGGTCGACGTCCCGCTGGCGTCCCTGCTGGCGCAGCATCTGCGCGAACTGCTTGCGCTCCTGCGGCGACATGCGCCCGAACGCCTCCTGCGCCGAGAGCTCGTAGTCGTCGTCGGACAGCCCCTCGGAGACCTCGTCGTAGCGACTCTTCACCTCGTCGTCGGCGTAGCCCTCGTGCGGCTCGCCCTGCTCGTAGCGCCCCACGAAGTCCTCGTACTCCTGCCGGCGCGGCTTCCCCTGGCCCAGCAGATCCATGATCCCCATGACGTCCTCCTCGTTCGCTGACCGACCAGTCGTGCCCCTGCCGCAGCGGAGGAAACGGCGCGGAGCGTTTCAGCCCGCCGACGCCGGGAACCCGTTGACCCTCGACCCATTTCCGAAGGAGGCCGTATGGCAGAGAAGATGAGTGACCCCCGCGAGCTGTTCCTGCACGAGCTGGGTGACCTTCTGTACGCAGAGAAGCTCCTGGTGAAGACGCTGCCGAAGCTGGCGCAGGAGGCGACCGACGACGAGCTGCGGAGCGGCTTCGAGGAGCACGCCGAGCAGACGAAGCAGCACGTCGCGAACCTCGAGGAGGCCTTCAAGGCGATCGGCGAGCCGGCGAAGGCGGAGAAGTGTCCCGGCATCGAGGGGATCAAGAAGGAGCACGACGAGTTCGTCTCGCAGGAGTCTCCGACTCCCGACATCCTGAACGGCTTCCTGACCGGCGCCGCGGCGCGCACCGAGCACTACGAGATCGCTGCCTACGAAGGAGCGATCACGATGGCGAAGGCCATGGGCGAGAGCGAGGCCGCGGGCTTCCTCGAGCAGAACCTGAAGCAGGAGCAGGAGACGCTGCAGAAGGTCAACACCATCGCCAAGCGGCTCGCGCAGGAAGCCGCGAAGCAGGTGAAGGCGAGCGTCTGACGGCGATCCGCGAGTCGCCGCCGCCCGGTCGGGCAGGCGGCGAC